>NZ_JBHMIV010000023.1:0-74971 GCF_048060475.1 Nocardiopsis sp. LOL_012
GCTGCCACGGTTGTTTGTTGAAGAAGGGGTCGGGGTCGTTCCTTGTGGGGGCGGCTCCGGTTCTTTCTTTTTTGTTGCCGGGGATTGTGCAATCGTGAATGGCGGTGGGGCGGCTCCGAACGGCCGCTGAGATCGGGTCATGGGAGAATCGCCCCTATGACCCCTATGACGAAGAACATGCCCGAGGAACTCCTGGCGGTCGCCGAGTCGGCCAAGGGATTCATGCCCACGGACGAGGGCGCCGTTCTCTTCACCACCGCACTCGACTACGCGCACGTCGGTCCCATCCTGGAGATCGGGACCTACTGCGGCAAGTCCACGGTCTTCCTGGGGGCGGCAGCCCGGCAGGCGGGGGGAAAGGTCTACACGGTGGACCACCACCGGGGCTCCGAGGAGCACCAGGTGGGATGGGAGTACCACGACGAGACCCTGGTGGACGGCGCCAGCGGGAAGTTCGACACCCTGCCGCACTTCCGCCGCACGATCACCCGGGCCGGGCTGGACGACGAAGTGATCGCCCTGGTCGGCCCCTCGGCAGATCTCGCCCGTGTCTGGGGCGCGCCGATCGGGATGCTCTTCATCGATGGCGGCCACAGCGAGGAGGCCGCCCAGAACGACTACACCGGATGGAGCCCGCACCTCGCGGTGGGCGGCGCGCTGGTCATCCACGACGTGTTCCCCGACCCCGCAGACGGGGGTCGGCCACCCTACGACATCTACCGCAGGGCCCTCGGCTCCGGCCGCTTCGAGGAGCGGCGGGCGGTCGGATCGATGCGCGTCCTCGAACACGTCGAGTGACCTGTGCGGGAGAACACCCTGGCGCTCGATATCGCTTGTATAACGGGGAAGCCGGTGCCGGATCCTCCGTTGGGAGCGAGGCCCCCGACGATCTGCTGTTTTCCGCGGGTATCGTGGATGGGAGGACCGGGCGGACATGGCGTTATTCCCCGAGCCATTGCTTCGGTCCTGATTTCCACTGAACCGAAGCAGGGTACTCGCGCGTCGAAGTCGACGAGGTCGCAGACAGCGGTGCCGGCACGTGATTGGTCATGGGGGCGGGGAACTGAGCGAGAGCACACACGGCGGCGGTGGGGCGGACGGGCAGCGTCCTGAGACCGATACGCCGGAAGACACCAACACCTCTGCTGAAGAGCTGCCCAGCGAGACGACTCCTGAGAGCGGTGTTCCCACTGCGGACGAGGGGCAACCCTCCGAGAACGCAGGGGATGCCCCCGCTCCCCAGTTCATCAACCCCGTCTCGTTCAAGACCAGCGGATCCTTCTTCCGGGAGCGAGTCGCCCAGGCCCTGGCGGAACAGGGGTTCGGTACCGACGAGCCCACCGCTGAACCCACTGCGGACAAGGACGAGGACCCCGTGTCCTCCGAGGGGTCCGAGGACACGGAGCGGTCGGCGCAGCCGGTGGAAGCCGCCGCCGATACCGGAGAAGAGGACGGGGAGGCGACCCTTCCCGAGCCGAGCGGGGCCGACGTCTCCGGGACCGGTGCCTCCGAGCGGGACCGTACCGCTGAAGGCGCCGCCGGAGCGGACGAGGGCGGCGAGGCCACCCTTGCCGCTCTCGACAGGGCCGACATCGCCGAAGAGGTAGCCTCCGGGAAGACGGCCGGAGCCACGACGGACCCGGGGGACAGGACGGAGCCCTTCGAGGCGCCGCCCGTGTCCGCTGCCGCCGCCGCTGCGCCGGAGGCCGCTGCCCCGGAAGCGGGTGACCACGGCACTGGCGCGTCGTCTTACGGGGCCGAGAGCGCTTCGGTTCACTCGGGAGCGCAGGCCGACGGCGGCGGTGCCGAGGCTGGAACCGGTGCCGAGGCCGACGACGCCACGGAGCGGCTGTGGCCGACCGGGCAGCGGCTCTCCGAGGTGGAGACCGCTGACCGGGCTCCCCGCCCCGCCGCGCCGACCCCCGGCCCCGCCTCCGCGGCGGCTGCGGGCGGCACACCGCCTCCGGAGCACTTCGGTCCCCCGTCCGCGCCGCCGCAGGGCCCCCCGGTCCCGGGCGGCCCTCCGACGGGACCGGGCAGTCCGAAGGGCCGCCCGTCCGGCAAGCGCACCAGGCCTCTGTGGTGGCGGATCGTCCGGGTCCCCCTCGTCGTCCTGGGACTGATCCTCGTCGTCGGCTGCGGAGTGTTCGCCTACTTCTACTCCACGGTCGAGGTCCCCGACGCGGCCAAGGCCGACGTCTTCACCGAGGGCTCCACCTTCTACTACGCCGACGGCGAGACCGTGTTCGCCGAGCGCGGCGTCGACCGGGAGATCCTCTCCTACGAGGAGATGATCGCGGGCGGGGACCACATGGTCGAGGCGGTCATCTCCGCCGAGGACCGGGGCTTCTGGGAGGAGCCCGGCGTCTCGGTGAGCGGGACGACCCGCGCCGTCTGGAACACCGCCACCGGGCAGCAGGTGCAGGGCGGTTCCACCATCACCCAGCAGATGGTCCGCAACTACTATGAGGGCGTTTCCCTGGAGCAGACGGTCAGCCGGAAGGTCCAGGAGATCGTCATCGCCATCAAGATCGACCGGAGCGAGTCGAAGGAGTGGGTGATGGAGCAGTACCTCAACACCATCTACTTCGGCCGCCAGGCCTACGGGGTCCAGGCCGCCGCCGAGGCGTACTACCGCAAGGACGTCCAGGATCTCACTCCGGAGGAGGCCGCGTTCCTCGCCGCTGCCATCCAGCAGCCGACCCGGTTCGGTGAAGCCGACGTGGAGACCACGCCGGCGATGGAGGAGCGCTGGCAGTACGTCATCGACGGCATGGTCGTCACCGGTGCCATCACCCAGGCCGAGGCCGACGCCATGGAGTTCCCGGCGCCCGAGCCGACCCGCCAGGGCTCCGACCTCAGTGGGTACCGCGGCTACATGCTCCAGGAGGCGATGAGCGAGCTGGAGCGGCTCGGCTTCACCGAGGACATGATCAACCGGCAGGGCTACCGGATCGTCACCACGTTCGACCGGGGCATGATGCAGGCCGCCTACGACGCGGTCGACGCCCTCGTCACACAGGAGGACCTGCCCGAGGGCGTCAACATCGGCCTGAGCAGTGTGGACCCGGCCACCGGCGAGGTCCTGGCATTCTTCGGCGGGCACGACTACAACGCCAACCAGTACGACAGCTCGTTCCTGGGGTCGGCGCAGGCGGGGTCGGCGTTCAAGCCGTACGTGCTGGCGACCGCGCTCGAACAGGGCATCGGCCTGTACACGACGGTGGACGGGCGCGGCCCGAAGGACATCAACGGCGCCCGTATCCAGAACGCGGGCAACTCGGCCGGCGGCATCATGACGCTCACCCAGGCGACCCAGGTGTCCAACAACCTGGGCTACATCGAACTCGCCGAGCGGGTGGGCTACGAGGAGATCCGGGAGACCGCCTACGCGGCCGGACTGCCCGAGGGCAGCATCCCCGACAGGCAACTGGTCCCGGTCATGCCCCTGGGCGCGAACAGCGTCAGCCCGGTCGACCAGGCCAGCGGGTATGCCACCTTCGCCAACGGCGGTGTGCACGTCGAGAGGCACGTGGTCAGGGAGATCGTCAACCGGGACGGTGAGAACGAGCGCCCGGAGGTGGAGAGCGGCCGGGTGCTGTCCGAGGCCACCGCCGCCGACCTCACCTACGCCCTGGAGGGTGTGGCCAACAACGGAACCGGCCGGAACGCGAACCTGTGGGACCCGGACCACCCTACCGCGGGCAAGACGGGGACCGTCCGGGACGAGCAGAGCGGCGGGACCGCCGCCGCCTGGTTCGTCGGGTACACGCCCCAACTGTCGACGTCCGTCGGGGTGTACAGCGACAACAACCGCGGCTTCACCATCCCCGGCCAGGTCATCGCCAGCACGGGACTGCCCTCGCAGATCTGGAACGACTACATGACGGTCGCGATGGAGGGCTACGAGCCCGCCTCCTTCCCGGAGCCGGCGTTCGGCGGGACCGACCAGAACTGGGCACCGGTGATCACCGAGCCGCCCGCGGAGGACACCGGAGAGCCCGAGGAACCGACCCTCCCGGAGGCTCCTGAGCTCCCCGAGCTGCCGATCGATCCCCCCGTCGACCCGGTCGACCCCGTCGATCCGGTGGACCCGGGCGGGACCGGCACGCCGGTGGACCCGGGCGGCGGTGAGACCGACCCCTGGGGCGGTGGGGACACACGCGACGGAGTACCGGGGGAGTCCAGGTAGCCGGGTAGCACGAGGGGCGCCCTCCGCGTCGACGGATGCGGAGGGCGCCCCGTCAGTCTTCGTCCCAGGCGTGCAGGAACACCCGGGAGCCGCCGGTCGCCCCGGCCAGGGCGTCCACCGCCAGGATCACGGCCGCCGAGGTCCAGGTGCTGCGCTCCACAGGCCAGCGGGTCTGCTCGGTGAACTGGTAGCCGGTCCAGTAGGCGCCGTCACGGGGGTCGCGCAGGTGCTGCACGTCCCGCAGGAGCCGGACCGCGGCCTCACGCTCGCCCATGGCGGTCAGGGCCAGGACGAGTTCGGACGACTCGGCCGCGGTCACCCAGGGTTGGTCGCTCACGCAGCGCACCCCCAGGCCCGGGACGACGAACCGGTCCCAGCGCTCCTTGAGGCGCTCCTTGGCGGCCACGCCGGTCACGGCACCGCCGAGGATCGGGTAGAACCAGTCCATCGAGAACCGGCTCCGGTCCGCGAACAGGTCCTCGCGCCCGTTGATGAGCTCCTCCAGGCGGTCGGCGGCCGCCTCCCACGCGGGGCGCTCCCGGCCCAGGCGGGCGCCCAGGGCGGCACCGCAGCGCAGCGCGTGGTGGACGCTCGAACAGACGGTGAGCAGCGCGTGGTCGCCCGGGGACCCGTCCTCCGCGCGTGCCCACAGGATCTCCCCGTGCGCGCCGCGCAGGGCCAGGGCGAACTCCAGCCCCTCCTCCACGAGCGGCCACATCCGTTCGGCGAACACGGTGTCACCGGTGGTCAGCAAGTGGTGCAGCAGCCCGACCGCGGGGTAGGCGGCGTGGTTGGCCTCGCGCAACCCGGCGGCCGGGACCCCCTGGCGGAACTTGGCGGGCCAGCCGCCGCCGGGGTGGCGGACCGACTCCAGCCACAGGTAGGCGCGGCGGGCGGCCGCGGCGTGGGAGGGGACGGACAGCCCGGTGACGGTCAGGGCCATGGCGCACTCGACGTGGTCCCACACGTCGGTGTGGCCGCCGGGAAACCAGGGGATCGCCCCTCCCGGCTCCTGGCTGTGCGCCAGGTACTCGGCGGAGCGCGCGATCTGTTCGGCTCTCAGTACCCCCGGGAGGCTGAGGAGGGCGCCCATCAGGAGCCGAGGGGCTTGCGCACGTACACGGCGACGCTCTTGCCCAGGAGGGGGTTGAGCAGGTGTTCGGCCACCCGGGTCACCTTCGGTGCCTGGAGCATGTCCCACACCAGCAGGTCGTGGTAGCGCCGGGCCGCCGGGTGGTCGTCGTTGTCCGTTCCGACGGCGCACTTGATCCACCAGTAGGGCGAGTGCAGCGCGTGGGCGTGGTGGTGCGGGCCGATCTCGAAGCCGGTGGCCTTGAGCTTGGCCTCCAGTTCGGCGCGCGTGTAGATGCGGATGTGGCCGCCCTCGTTGGTGTGGTACTCCTCCGAGAGCGCCCAGCAGATCCGTTCGGGCAGGAAGCTCGGCACGGTGACCGCGGCGATCCCGCCGGGGCGCAGTACGCGGTACAGCTCCTCCATGGCGGCCGTGTCGTGGGGGATGTGCTCGAAGATCTCCGCCGCGACGACCCGGTCGAAGGAGCCGTCGTCGAAGGGCATGTCGAGGGCGTCACCCTTGACCGTCTCGGCCGCGGCCCCCTCGGGCGCCTCGCCCTCGGCGCGCATGGCCGAGAACATCGTCTGGACATCGGCCAGGTCGGAGACGTTCTGGTCGAAGGCGACGACGTCGGCGCCGCGGCGGTACATCTCGAAGGCGTGCCGGCCGCCACCGCAGCCGAGGTCGAGAACGCGGTGGCCCGGCCCGACGGGGAACAGGGCGAAGTCGACGGTGATCAGTGGAGGCTCCTCGGGTCAGGCGTCGTGCGCGGGGGCCGCTGGTCCGGGGGCACCCCGGACGGCGTCGATGGTGGAGGCGTAGCGGCGGGCGGTGAGTTCGGCGACGGCGCGCCAGGTGAACCGCTCCTGGACGCGGCGCCAGGCGGCGGCCCCCATGCGGGCGCGTTCCCGGTCGTCGTCGAGCAGGTCGGTGAGCGCGCCCGCCAGGATCTCGGGGTCTCCCGGGGGGATGAGGCGTCCGGCGTCGCCGTCGGTGCCCACGACCTCGGGGAGGGCCCCCGCGTGGCTGGCCACGAGCGGCGTGGCGCACGCCATGGCCTCCACGGCGGGGAGGGAGAACCCCTCGTAGAAGGAGGGGACGACGGCGATCTGGGCGCTGGCGATCAGTTCGGCCAGTGCCGTGTCGTCGATGCCGTTGACGAAGGTGACACGGTCGGAGAGCGACAGTTCGTCCACGAGCCGGTCGGTGGGGCCGCCGGGGCGGGGCTTGCTGACGATGGTCAGGGACACGTCGCGTTCGGTGGCGATCTTGGCGGCGGCGCGCAGGAGGGTGGCCACGCCCTTGAGCGGGCTGTCGGCGCTGGCCGTGCACACGATGCGTCCGGGGACGCGCTCCACCTCGGTGCGGGGGTGGAAGTGGCGGGTGTCCACGCCCAGGGGCGTGACCTCCATGGCGGAGGGGGCGACGCCGAACTCCCCGGCGATGTCGTCGGCGGAGGAGCGGGAGGGGACGAGGATCGGGTTGAGTCTGCGGGCGACTCTGGCCTGCATCTTGACGAACCCGTACCAGCGCCGTTTGGAGAGTTTGTGCAGCCCCTTGGCCTCGGCGATCTCGATGCGGCGGTCCACGCTGATGGGGTGGTGGATGGTGGTGACGAGGGGAAGTCCCGCGGCGGCGATGCGCAGCAGACCCCAGCCGAGGGTCTGGTTGTCGTGGACCACGTCGAAGTCGGTGAGGCGCTGGCGCAGGGCGCGGTTCGCGCGCAGCGAGAACGTGAGGGGTTCGGGGAAGCCGGCGGTCCACATGGTGGCGACCTCCAGGACGTCGATCCAGTCGCGCCACCGGGTAGGGGGCGGGGTCTTGAACGGGTGCGCGTCGTTGTAGAGGTCGAGGGAGGGGATCCTCTCCAGTGTGACGCCCTCGTCGAGGACGGGGTAGGGCTGGCCGGAGAAGACGGTCACCTCGTGTCCGAGGGCGGCGAGTTCCCGTGACAGGTGGCGTACGTACACGCCCTGGCCGCCGACGTGCTGTTTGCTTCGGTAGGACAGCAGCGCGACGCGCAGGGGGCGGCTGGGTCCGGTGCCGGCGCCCGGCTGGGTCAAGAGTCCACCTCTCATGGGGTCGCGGGTGCGGTCACCGTCGGTGTGAGTGCGGGGCCGTCCGGTGAGGCCGTGCGGGTGCCCACATGTTACTCGGGAGTTGTGTGGGGGTTCGCGTGGGGATGGGCTGAACGTCATCCGGTGGGTGGGTTCAGGGTGTGGCGATCCAGCGCGGCCGGTCGGCGGGGCCGGTCCGTGACACGCGTGCGCGTTCCTCCAGGGTGCGCAGGTGTGCGGCGGTCTCGGAGGCGGCCATGTGGCGGGACCGCGGGCCCATCGTCTCCCAGGCGCGCTTCCAGGACAGGCGGGAGGTGACCTCCCACAGCGTGGCGGGCCCCTCCGAGAGCAGGGCCGCCATCGCGTCGAGGCGCTTCTCGTGGTGGCCGGTGATCTCCGCGGTGCGTTCGGGCAGGCCCGTGAAGCGGGACTCGTGCGAGGGCAGGCAGGTCAGCACGTCGGCGTCGGGCAGCAGGCCGATGGCGGCCTGGGAGGTGAGGAAGTCGCCCAGCGGGTCCCCCTCGGCGGCGTGGAGGGGGAACTGGCCCACGTGTGGGGTGATGCCGGGAAGGACGTGGTCCCCGGTGAAGAGGAGGTGCGCGTCGGCCAAGTGCAGGCACAGGTGTCCGGGCGAGTGGCCCGGGGTCCACACCGCCCGCAGGTCGCGCCCGGGCAGTTCCACGGAGGCCCCGTCGTCGATGGGGAGGTCGGCCGGTTCGGGGGGTGCCAGCACGTGCGGGGCGGCGAGGAACGTGTCGATCTCCTCCGAAGGGAAGCCTGCGGCCCGCAACTGCGCGGCGATGGACTCGGCGCGCCGCTCGGGGGCGGTCGAACGCAGTTGCTCGACCACGGCGATGTCGGCGGGGTGCATGGCGATCCAGGCGTCGGAGGCCTCCCGGAGGCGGCCGACGAGGCCGGTGTGGTCGGGGTGGAAGTGGGTGAGGACGGCGCCGCGGATGTCCTCGACCGCGTGCCCGGCCTGTTCGAGGCCGAGGGTGAGCGCCTTCCAGGAGTCGTCGTGGTTCCAACCGGTGTCGATGAGCACCGGCCCCTCGTGGCCCTCGACCAGGTAGACGAACGTGAAGCCGAGCGGGTTGCCGGGGATGGGCACGGGCAGGCTCCACACGCCGTTGCCGAGGCTCTCGACCTGGGGGATGTCGTTCATCAGTGGCGACCTCTCCAATGGAAACCGAATCACGTTCGAGTCTAGGTTGGGGTGCCGCGCACCGTGGGTGCCGGGGTGCGCCGGCGGCGGTTCCCCGGCCGTGGACGACCGTACGCGAGGCCCGCGGCGGCGGTGGTGGGCCCGGGCGCGCCGTCCCGGACGGTCCGTGCGCCGTTGGATAACGTGTTGCCGTTCGGCCTTCGCGGGAGCGTCGGGAGGCGGTGGCCGGGGCGGCCGTAGGGCGAGGGGGACCCGTGGAGGCGCAGGCGTCGGCTGAGGGTGCGGTGCGGCACCGGGAGCAGCGCCGCGAGCGCATCGTGCGGACCGCCGCGGTGCTGGTCGCGCGCGTCGGCGTCGACGCCATGCAGATGCGGTCGGTGGCCGAGCGGGCCGGGGTCGCGCTCGGCACCCTCTACCGTTATTTCCCCTCCAAGATGGACCTGGTCGCGGCGGTGGCAGCCGAGGAGGTCGATCGGATGGAGAGCGGGATCGCCCCTACCCCGTCCACGGCGCCGACGCCGGCCGGGCGTGCCGTGGACGTCCTGATGCGTGCCACGCGGTGGCTGATGCGCGAGCCCGAACTCGCCGACGCGCTGGTCCGGTCGCTCCTGACGGCCGAGGGCGCGCCCGGGACGCGTGTCTGCGACCTCGTGCGGCGGGCAGCCGGGGAGCCCGGCAGCGGGGGGTCGGTCGACCGGGAGGACCCGGGGCAGGTCCTGGCCGGGGCGCTGACCAGCGTGTGGGTCCTCGAACTGGTGGGGGTCCTGCGGGGCCGCCGCGACCCCGACGGTGTCGAGCGGCGTCTGCGCACCGTTGCGGAGCGCCTGCTCCCACCTCGCTGAATGATCCCTCACTCGCCGCCGAGGAGCAGGTCGAGCAGGCCGCCGATCAGCCCGTCCGGGGTGTCCTGCCCGCCGTCCGCCGTACCGCCGCTGGGGCTCTCCTGCGGGGCCGTCGCGGTCTCGGGGGACGGCGGAGGGGAGGACGCGGGTTCGGGCGGGGAGGCCGGGGCGGCGGACTCGGCGTCCGCCGCCGACGGGGACTCGGGGGCGCCGGAGGGGGAGTCCTCCGCGGAGGGGGCGGTGTCCTGTGGGCGGCCGGCGGTGGACTGGTTTCCGAGCGTCCCCTCACCGGGGTGCGTGTCGGTGGGGGAGGGCGGTGCGGGGACGTCGTGCACCTGAGGGCTGCGCGCGGCCTCGGGCGCCTCGGTTCCGATCACGGTCGGGGGCGCGCCGAGCGCACTGGCCCACGACCAGAGGACGACGGCCAGGGCGATCGTGACCAGCCCCGAGACGGCCGACAGCGGCCAGTGCCGGGGCAGGGACCGCTGTTCGGGGGCGTGCACGGCGTCCGGGGCGTCCAGGGCGGTGGTCACCTCCTCGCGGACCGGGTGGTCGCGGGTGGTGACGCGATCCCCGGGCAGGGCGCGCGGCAGGGGCTCGGCGGGAGGCTCGGACGTCTCCGGTTCGGGCTCCTCTGCGGGGCCGCCCGCGCGGCCCCGGTGTACCGGGTACCCCTCCGCGGTGAGTGGACGCATCGCGTCGGCGATCCGTGCGCGTGCTCCGGCCAGGGCCGGGTCCAGGCAGGTGCCGACCACGAGGCCGCGCAGGCCGGGGGGCGGGCCGGGCGGCCGGAGCAGGGCGAGGGCGGAGGAGACCTGTTGGACCTGGGTGCGCCACAGGGCCTCCGGGTCCTGGAAGGCGTCGTGTTCGGCCAGCCCCTCGAAGGCGCGGCGGATCGCCGAGCGCGACAGTTCGGAGCACAGCGCCCCGTCCAGGCCGAGGACGCGCGCGATGGCGGCAGGCGGCAGGGCGTGGCGCAGGTTCAGCTCGACCAGTTCCCGGTGGCTCGCGGGCAGCCGGGAGAACATGCGTGCCACCGGCTCCTCCGCGGGGACGGTGGCCAGGTGCGTGTAGGGGCAGGTGAGGGCGAACCCCCGGTGCTGGCAGGCGGAGCGGACCAGCGCGTAGAGGCGGGGCCCGCGGTCGTCGGGGTCGTCGCGGCCAGGGGTGAGGGCGACGGCGGCGACCAGGCCGTCGTGCACGGCCTCGGCCGCGAGGTCGGCCGGAGCGGTCCCCTCGTCCCGCTCGGGGCCGGGCACGGCGGTGCCGCCCAACAGGGTCCAGGCGTACCGGTACAGAGCGGGTGCGAAGGCGTCGTAGAGCGCCTCCACATCGGCCTGTGCCGGTACGCCTCTTTCGGTGTTTTCGCTACCTCTGGTCACGATTCTCCCCCCGCTCGAACCGAGACGCTAGCGAGGGGAGTCCAGCGCTGCTGGAGAATCGATGACCTGTGGCCTGAAGGTAAGACTTCTGTTACCACAGGTACAAAGAAGCCTTCCCTTTCGGTGGTGGGCGACCGTCGGAGCGCCCCCTCACTCACCGCCCCGCGACGGGGAGCCGATAGCGATCATGCGCTCGACCGAGCGGCGGGCGCGCTCGGAGGTGCCGGTGTCGACGGTGATCTCGGTGGTGCCCAGACGCAGCGAGTCGAGTAGCTTCTGGGAGTCGATCATCTTCATGTAGTGGCACTCGGCGCGCGAGTTCACCGGTTCGAACTCGGTGACGCTGTTGCTGTTGCGCAGTTGGTGCAGCATGCCGGTCTCGGTGGCGATGAGCACCTTCTTGGCGCTGGTGTTCTCCGCGGCGGTGAGCATTCCGCCGGTGGAGAGGATCTTGACGCGCTCCTGGGGGACGGCGCCGCTGCCCACGAGGTACAGGGCCGAGGTGGCGCAGCCGCACTCGGGGTGGACGTAGACCTCCGCGTCCGGTTCGGACTCCACCCGCTCGCGCAGGGTGTGGCCGTCGATGCCGGCGTGGACGTGGCACTCGCCCATCCACACGTGGATGTTGTCCCTGCCGGTGACCCGCTTGACGTGCGCGCCCAGGAACTGGTCCGGGAGAAAGAGGATCTCCCGGTCCTCGGGGATGGAGCGGATGACGTCGGCGGCGTTGGAGGAGGTGCAGCAGATGTCGGTCTCGGCCTTGACCGCCGCCGTGGTGTTCACGTAGGCGACCACGACGGCGCCGGGGTGCTCGGCCTTCCAGGCCCGCACGTCCGCGGCGGTGATGGTGTCGGCCAGCGAGCACCCGGCGTTCGGGTCGGGCAGCAGGACGGTCTTCTCCGGGGCGAGGATCTTCGCGGTCTCGGCCATGAAGTGCACGCCGCAGAAGACGATGGTGCCGGCGTCGACGCTCGCGGCCAGCCGGGAGAGGGCCAGGGAGTCACCCGTGTGGTGGGCGACGTCCTGGATCTCCGGGCGCTGGTAGTTGTGCGCGAGGATGACGGCGTCGCGCTCGTCGGCCAGGCGGCGGACCTCGTCGGCCCATTCCTGCCTGCTCATGGTGTCCGCGGAGGCGGTGACCGGTGCCATTGTGTACTACTTCCTTGAGGCTGGGGCGCGCCGCTCGGGGCGCCGCGCCGGGGTCGGTTGTTCCTGACCGCTGGTTTTTGTCTGTCAGTCACAAACCTCGTGTAGCTTAACATGACGTGCAACAGAAGGGACAGGGGTGGACATCCCCGCAACAAACGGACAGGTTATGGCGGATCCCACAGGGCACGCAGAGCCTCTCGCCGCGCACGAGGCCCTGGCGGTGGTGCTGCAGATCCGCGCGGGCCGCCTGTGCGTCCTGCTATGGCGCCGCGCACTGCCGCCCTGCGAGGGTGCGTGGGCCCTGCCCGGCGGACGCCTGCGGCCCGACGAGAACCTGGGTGCCTCCATCGCGCGCCAGCTCGCCCAGAAAGTCGACGTGCGCGATCTCTCCCACCTGGAGCAACTGGAGACCCGCAGCGACCCCGGCCGGCGCCCCGGGCACCGCACACTCGCCACGGCCTACCTCGGCCTGGTCCCCGCCCACATCGACCCCGTCGTCCCCGGCGACACCGACTGGCACCCGGCCTCGGACCTGCCGGCGATGGCCTTCGACCACGCCTCCATCGTCCGCTCCGGGCGCAAGCGCCTGCGCTCCAAGCTGAGCTACACGAACGTGGGCTTCGCACTGGCGCCCCCCGAGTTCACGATGTCGGAGCTGTCGGGGTACTACCGGGCCGCCCTCGGACACGACGTGACCGCCACCAACCTGCGCCGGGTCCTGCTGCGGCGCGGACAGATCGAGGAGACCGGGAGGTCGGTGCCCTCGGGCCGCTCCGGCGGGCGCCCCGCCGCGCTCTTCCGCTTCCGAGCGCGCGAACTGGAGGTCACCGACGCCTTCGCCGTGCTGCGCCCGCCCGAACGTGCCTGACCGGAGGGACGAGGACCCCGATAGACTCCCTGACCGTGGCAATTCGTACTGCGGTGTTCGACGTCGGCGAGACCCTGGTCGACGAGACCCGGATCTTCGAGCGCTGGGCCGCCCGGCTGGGGGTCCCGCGCATGGCCTTCTTCGGCACCATCGGCGGCGTCATCGCCACCGGCGGGACCCTCACGGAGGCGTTCCGCCTCGTCGCCCCGGGGTTCGACCTGGAACTTGAGAGCGCGCGCTGGCGCGAGGAGGAACCCGACGGGGAGCGGGAGCACTTCGGAGAGGCGGACCTGTACCCCGACGTGCGCCCCGCCTTCGCCGCGATGCGCGGAGCCGGGCTGTCCCTGCTGATCGCCGGGAACCAGCCCCCCGAGGCCGGACCGGCCCTGGAGGCCATGGACCTGGGCGTCGACGGCATCGGCATCTCCGACACCTGGGGCGTGCACAAGCCCGAGCCCGCGTTCTTCGACCGCGTCCTCGCACTCGCCGCCGCCGACCGCCCGGCGATCACCCCGGACGAGATCCTCTACGTCGGGGACCGGGTCGACAACGACGTCCTGCCCGCCCGCCGGGCCGGGATGCGCACGGCCCTGCTCCGCAGGGGCCTGTACGGCTACCGGCACGCCGCGGCCCCGGAGGCCGCCGAGGCCGACGCGGTCGTGGACGACCTCCACCAGCTCGCCGCCTGGATCGGGTCGTTCCCGTCCTGAGACGCTTGTGCTGGGGCGCCCTCGCTGTGTGGGTCAGTCCACCGAGTGGTAGCGGCCCGCCCGGCGCACCAGGGCCGGGCCCCTGCCCCCGACAGCGGGCAGGCCAACGATGTCGGCGAAGAACACCGCGTGGTCGCCGACCTCCACCTTCTGCCGCACCGAGCACTCCAGTGCCGCCAGCGCGTCGTCGAGGACCAGGGCGCGCGTGTGCCCGCCCCGGTGGTGGGGCTGGCCCGAGACGAGCAGGCGGGCGCTGGGCCGCCCCTCCGCGGAGAAGCGGCCCGCCAGGGCGCGCTGGCCGGCGCCGAGCACGCTCACCGCGAAGGCGCCGACCTCCTCGATCACCTCGGCCATGTAGCCGTCCGAGCCCACGCTCACCGACACGATCGGAGGGGCGGTCGAGACCGATCCGAACGCGCTGACCGTCGCTCCGACGTCGTCACGGCCGTCGGCCACGGTCACGACGGTCACACCGGTGGCCACGAGTGCCATCGCGTCCAGGAACGGGCCGGTCAACGGACCTCCCAGCCGCCGGGCATCGTCAGCGGGCCCGCGGCGGGCAGCCCCATGGCCAGGGCCGCCTGCTCCAGCGGACCCCAGGCCCCCAGGGTGCTCTGAGGCTGGGCGGCGGCCAGGTCCTCGCTGGACTCGTGCGAGCGGAGCCGGTCCAGCGGGTGCGTGTGCGGGAACGGCCGCAGCGGCAGCGGCCCGGAACCTGCCCTGGCGCGGGCCAGGCGCACCGCGGTGGCCAGCCCGCCGAGTTCGTCCACCAGGCCGTGCCCGTGGGCGTCGCGGCCCGTCCAGATCCGTCCGCGCGCCACCTCGTGCACCTGTTCGCGGGTCATGCCGCGCGCCTTGGCGACCTTGCCGACGAAGTCGTCGTAGATGTCGTCCAGCAGCGCGTTGACCCGCTCCCACTCCGACGTGCTGAAGGGGCGGGCGGTGTCGAACATCCCCGCGTGCGGTCCGCTGCTCACCGAGTCCGTGGTGACACCGAACCGCTCCATGAGCGCACCCAGGACCGGCTTGCCGACGATGACGCCGATGGACCCGGTGATGGTGCCGGGCTGGGCCACGACGGCGTCCGAGCCGAGGGTCACGTAGTACCCGCCCGAGCCGGCGATGTCGCCCATGGCCGACACCACGGGGATCCCCGCCTTGCTGGTCAGTTCGCTCTCGCGGCGGATCGCGTCCGAGGCGGTGGCGGAGCCGCCCCGGCTGTCGACACGGAAGACCACCGCCTTGACCCGGGGATCCTTGCGGGCGGCGCGGAAGGCGGCCGCCACGGTGTCCGACCCCATGACGGCGCCGCCGCCGAGCGGGGAGCGGCGCGACCGGCCCAGGGTGATCGGGCCGGACGCCGAGATCAGCGCGATGTAGCCGGGGCCGCCCGCCACCCTCGGCCTGGGGGCGGGCACGTGCTTGCGGTGGTAGCGCGCCACGAACCTCAGTTCCGGCTCGCGGCCCCCGCCGTGCTCGCGGCGCACGCGCTCCATCACGTCCCCGTACACCTCGTCGCGGTAGGCCAGGGCGTCGACCAGGCCGGCGTCGAGGGCCTCCCGGGGCATGAACGGGCCGCGTTCGACCAGTTCCCGCACGGCCTCGCCCGTCAGACCGCGCGCTTGGGCGACAGCCTCGGTGACCTGGTCGCTGAGCGAGGTGACGATCCCGTCCACCGCCTCGCGGTGGGCGTCGGTGAACCCGGTCTCGGTGACCCCGTTCAGGGCGTTCTTGTACTCGTGCCGCTTGCCGACCTCGTAGGTGACCCCGAGCTTGTCGATGGCGCCCTTGACGAAGGTGCCCCGCATGATCAGCCCGGTCAGGCCGAGGGAACCGGTGGGGGACATGACCACCCGGGAGAACGCGCACGCCAGGTAGTACGGGAGGTTGCCCGACCCGGCCTCGCCGAAGGAGTCGGCCCACGCGATCGCGGGCTTGCCCGAGGCGCGGAAGTCCGCGACCGCCTCGCGCAGCTCCTGTACCTTGGCGAACCCGAGGTTGCGGGCGTCGATCCTCGCGACCAGCGCCGCGACCCTCCGGTCGCGCGCGCCCCGCCGGAGCCCCTCGACGACGTCGAGGAAGTGCTGTCGGCGGCGGTTCATGATCTGGCTGATCGGGTCGGAGGGGGCCTCGTCGGCGACCCCCTCGGTCAGGTCCAGTTCCAGCACCAGCGGCCCGTGCGGGCGCGGTCCCAGACCGGAGAGGGACAAGGGCTCCGTGATCTTCGCGAGGTCCACCATGGCCCCAGGGTAGTGGCCGCTGTCCAGCCGGTCCCGCGTCCGGCGCGGCTCTCTGGTGATTCGGCCGGTGTATTCCGCTAGCTGCGTTTACGCGAGGTCTGCCGTCTATGCCCTAAGGTCGGAGTGTTCTGATCCGCGGGACGCAGGTTGAGAGGGACGACGCATGGCGGGCACGAGGGACGGGACCGTCCACGGCGGACGGGTGACCGGGGCGGTTCGGGCCGGAGCGGCCGCCGCCGCGGTCCTGGTGCTCGGCGCCTGCGCCGGCGGCGGGTCCGAGGGAGGGACCGCGGGGGGCGCCGAGATGGTGCTCGGGCAGAGCGGCTCGATGCCCCCGGTCGCGCCCTCCGACATGGAGGTCCTCGTCCCGACCGAGCTGTCGGGCATCGCCCTGGGGGTCCCGGAGGAGTGGGAGGCACGCCAGGAGGGCGGCGCGCTGTGCGTGATCCCGCCCGGGCAGCCCGACTGCGCCTACGGTTCGATCCGGTTGGTGCCCCACGCCGCGGAGAACCACCCCCAGGGCTGGCCGGGGAAGGACGAGTCCTTCAACGACGAGAACGGCTGGGCCGCCGCTCCCGACGAGTGCCGCAGCCTCAACACAGCGGCCTCGGGCAGTATCGGCGTGCGGGAGGCGAGCCTCTCCCACGGTTTCTTCGACCACGCCGACACCCTCACCTCGCACCACTCCGTGTGGACGGTGACCTGTGCCAACGACGACACCTTCGAGGTGCGGATGTGGTTCCTGCCGCTGAGCGACGTGCTCCTGTACGTGTGGTCGGCCGACGCCCAGTACGGCGCCGTCTACGACCGGATCGCCGAGTCCATGGACACCACGAACTACCAATGACCGGGGCGCGCTCGGCCCGCCGGAGGAAGTCCGGGCGGATTGTCCGGATCGGATGTCGGCACACCCCCGTGAAGGCCGTAGGGTCGTAGTCGTGGGGCGCCACAGGGTGGCGCCGGACGTTCGGCTACGGCGCAGATCGGGGTGCAGCACTGGTGACCACCATTGGAGCGGCGGGGCGTGTGGGGCAGTACACGCTCGACAACGGATTGCGCCTGGTGACCGTTCCGGCCTCCACCGGGCAGGTAGCCGCGGTGAACCTGTGGTACGGGGTCGGCTCCCGCCACGAGGTGCCCGGACGCACGGGCTTCGCGCACCTGTTCGAGCACCTGATGTTCCAGGGCAGCGGCAACGTCGTCAAGGGTGAGCACTTCGACGTGGTCGAGCGGCTGGGCGGCGAGATCAACGCCTCCACCTCCACCGACCGGACCAACTACTACGAGACGGTCCCCGAGCACGCGCTCGACCTCATCCTGTGGCTGGAGGCGGACCGCCTGTCCACCCTGCGCGAGGGGATGACCCAGGAGGTCCTCGACAACCAGCGCGACGTCGTCAAGAACGAGCGCCGCCAGCGCTACGACAACCAGCCCTACGGCACCGCACTGGAGCGCATCCTGCGCTTGGCCTACCCGGAGGGCCACCCCTACCACCACCCGACCATCGGCTCCATGGCGGACCTGGACGCGGCCGACCTGGACTACGTGAAGTCCTTCCACAAGGTGCACTACGGCCCGGACAACTGTGTTCTGACCGTGGTCAGCGGCCTCGACCCCGAGGACGTCCTGGCCCGCGTCAAGCACCACTTCGGCCCGATCCCCGCTCGCGAGTCCGCCCCCGAGGCGCCCGACGCCTCCCTCCCCGCGCCCCTGGGCGGCCCGGTGCGGGACGCGGTGACCGAGACGGTTCCCGCCGCCGGCGTGTTCGCCGGGTATCGCGTCGCCCCCTACGGCACGCGCGAGTTCGACGTCATGCACCTGGCCTCGGCGGTGCTCGGGCAGGGGCAGGGCAGCCGCCTCTACCGCTCCCTGGTGGTCGACCGGCCCATCGCCGCCGACGACGGCGGCGCCGCCGCGGACCTCCTGCCCTTCCGCTACACCGACAGCCTGCTGCTGGTGAACATGCTCTCCCGGGACGGGGTGAGCGGCGACGAGCTGGAGGCCGCCATGCGCGAGGAGATCGCCAAGCTCGCCTCGGGCATCACCGAGGAGGAGCTCGACCGCGCCCGCGCCGTCTTGGAGCGCGACCACCTCCAGTCCATCTCCGGACCGGCGGGCCTGGCAGACGCCCTCGGCAGTGCCACCCAGCTTCTGGGCGACCCCGAGCTCGTCTTCATCTGGCCCGAGCGCTGGGCCGACATCACCGCCGAGGAGGTCCGGTCGGCGGTCGAGCGCCTACTCGTCGACGACAACCTCCTCATCGTCCGCTTCGACCCCGAGACGGACGGGGAGCCGGCAGACGGGGTTCCCGAGACAGCCGCGCCCTAGTCCGATTCCGTACGCCGCAGAAAGAGCCGCAGAGCCATGCCGCAGACCCGCCCGGACCTCGGTGCCCCAGCGTCCTACTCCTTCCCCAAGCCCCAGCGGATCACCGTCGGGGGCGGCCGCATCGTGGCCGTCGACCTACCCGGCCAGCAGTTGGTCTCCCTCCGCCTCGTGCACCCCCGCGGGGGCGCCGCCGAGCCCCTCGACGCGATGGGCGTCAGCGCGCTCACCGGTGAGGTCCTGGAGGACGGCCCCGAGGGCAACAGCTCACTGGCCCCCGCCCTGGAGCGCCACGGGGCGGAGTGGACGTCCCGTGTCACCTGGGACGCCTTCATCACCGGTGTCGACGTGCCCGTCGCCCGCCTGAACGAGGCCGTGCGCCTGTTCGCCGACGCCGTGCGCCGCCCCGCCCTGAACGCCGACGACGTCGTCCGCCGCCGCGACCAGCTTCTGGAGCGCTTCTGGCTGGAGGCCGCCTCGGCCTCGACCCTGGCCATGCGCAGCCTGGGCGGCCAACTGTTCACCGGGCGCTACGCCACCCCGCTCGCCGGGGGGCCGGTGCGGCTCGCCGACGTCACCCCCGAGACGGTGGCGCGCTTCCACGCCGATTCCCTCAGCTCGGTCGCCGGGACGCTCGTGATCGTCGGCGACCTGTCCGGGGTGGACCTGGAGGCCCTGGGCAAGTCCGTGTTCGGGGACGCGCAGGCCGCCCTCGCCCCGGACACCGCCGAGCCCGCCCCGCCGCCCGGTGAGCTGCCCCGGGTCCTGGTGGTGGACCGCCCCGGTTCGGTGCAGTCGGCACTGGTCATCGCCCACCGGGCCCCGTCGCGCTCGCAGGTGGACATGCCGCGTGCGGACGGCGTCAGCGAGGTCCTGGGCGGTATGTTCACCTCCCGCCTCAACATGGAGCTGCGTGAGCGCCTGGGCTACACCTACGGTGCGGGTTCCCGGTTCGACCTGCGGCGCGACAGCGGTGTCTTCCTCGCCTCCACCCAGGTGGAGGCGGACACCACGGCGCACTCGATCACCTCGGCCCTGGAGCAGTTCGCCAAGCTCCGCGCCTCCGGGGTCACCGAGGAGGAACTGGAGTCGGTCCGCGAGTCCAACACCGTGGGGCTGCCCGTGGCCTACTCCACGGCCCGGGCCGTGGCGGGTGCGCTCGTCGACATCGTCGTCCACGACCTGCCCGACGACTACGTGGACCGCAACCGCGCCGGGTACGAGCGGCTCACCAAGGACGACCTCGACAGCGCGGCCGTGGAGTACCTGCGCCCGGACGAGGCCGTCGTGGTGGTCGTCGGCGACGCCGAGCGCCTGAGCGAGCCCCTCTCCTCCATCGGGGTGGGCCCGCTGGAGGTGCGCTCGCCCGAGAGCCTCTGGACCTGAGCGGGTCTCCCGTGTCCGGTGCCCCGGTCCCTCCCGGGGCGCTGGACATAACGAAAACGGACCCAGTTTCCGCGTCTTCCGGGGTCTACCTGCGTGTACTCGGCGCGGGACTGATATAACCAATGATCCGTGTACCTTCGTGGTGACAGCAACCGCAATGCTCCACAGGAGGCCGCCATGGCCGGTGAATGGACCCGTGGATAACCTTGTCCTCCCTAGACGACCCCCACATCCGGCGGCCCGACGCGTCGCCGAGTCCGGCGCACCCGGAGGAGACCGTCATGGCCGCCCCAGAGCCTGAGGGACGGCTGCTCCAGGGGCGCTACCAGCTCACGTCGGAGATCGCCCGCGGCGGCGTGGGCACGGTCTGGCGTGCCACCGACCGCGTCATCGACCGCGAGGTCGCCGTCAAGGAGCTGCGCCTGCCCGACGACCTCACCAAGGCCGAACGTGAGTCCCTCCTCCAGAGGACCACCCGTGAGGCGCGTGTGGCCGGACGGCTCACCCACCCCGGCCTCGTCACCGTCCTGGACGTGGTGGACGAGGACGCGCGCCCGTGGATCATCATGGAGCTGGTCGAGGCCTCGACCCTGGAGGAGATCATCCAGTTGGGCGGGCCGCTGCCCTATCAGCGGGTGGCGGAGATCGGCCTCCAGTTGATCGACGCGCTCCAGGTGGCGCACGCCGAGGGCATCGTCCACCGCGACGTCAAGCCGGACAACGTGATGATCAGCGAGTCCGGCCGGGTGGTGTTGACCGACTTCGGACTGGCGGCGTGGAACGGCGAGTCCGCGCTGAGCCAGTCCGGGCGCATCATCGGATCCCCGGCCTACATCCCGCCGGAGCGCGCCAAGGCCGGGCCGGTCGGTCCGGAGTCGGACCTGTGGTCCCTGGGAGCCACCCTGTACGCGGCGGTCGAGGGCCACCCGCCCTACGACCGCAAGGGCTACATCAAGATCCTGCGCCAGGAGCAGTTGGACGAGCCGGCCGAGGCTGCCAACGCCGGCCCGCTCGCCCCGGTCCTGGCGGGCCTGCTCAAGGTCGACCCCGACGCCCGTCTCAGTGCCGCCCACGCGGCCAAGATGCTGCGGATCGCGGCGCTGGCCCCCTGGGCCCCCGACCGCACCCGGGAGGATGCCGGGGCCGAGGAGTCCGACGATGCCGGTGAGGGGGAGACCGAACGCGAATCGGCGCGGGAGCACTTCCGTGCCGGTGCCCACGCTCTGGCCGAGTCCATCAACGAGCGGCTGCGCAACCGCCCCGACGCCATGGACTCGTTCATGAGTTCGGTCCGCGAGTCCACCGACACCCTGGGGCTGACCCACGCGGGCCGACACGTGGAGAAGCGCAGTCGCCTTCCGGTGGTGGCCGCCACCGTTGTGGTGCTGGTGGGGGTCATGGTGGCGCTGGCGATCGTGCTCTGGGCCCTGATGGGCCGCTGAGCCCCGCGGCGGGGGTCCGGGGGTTGTCCCCCGGGGGGAGGTGACGGGCGGTCCGGTGAGGTGGCCGAAGGCCCCCGAACAGGGGCATCCCGAGGCGGGGCGGAGCCCCAGCGGGGGTCCGGGGGTTGTCCCCCGGGGAGAGGTGACGGGCGGTCCGGTGAGGTGGCCGAAGGCCCCCGAACAGGGGCATCCCGAGTCCGTGGGGCCGGCGGGACTCGAACCCGCACTGTACAGCACCTAAAGCTGCCGTCTCCTGCCGATTGGACTACGGCCCCTATCGGGACAACTGTACCGGGACCGCGGGGCCGGGCGTCCGGCCCCGGGCCATGGCGGGGCGCTCAGATACCCAGTTCGCGCCTGATCCGGGCGACGTGCCCGGTGGCCTTCACGTTGTAGAAGGCCCGGGTCACCCTGCCGTCGGTGCCGACGACGACGGTGGAACGGATGACGCCCTGCACGAGGCGGCCGTAGTTCTTCTTCTCACCGAAGGCCCCGTAGGCGCGCAGTGTCCCCTTCTCCGGGTCGCCGAGCAGGGGGAAGGTGAGCCCCTCCTTGTCGCGGAAGGCGGCGAGCCGGTCCGGGGTGTCGGGGGACAGGCCCAGCACGGTGAAGCCCGCGGAGTCGAAGTCGCGGAGGTTGTCGCGGAAGTCGCAGGACTCCGTGGTGCACCCCGGCGTCATGGCGGCGGGGTAGAAGTACAGGACGACGCTCTTGCCGGTCTCCGCCAGTACCTCGCTGAGGGTGACGGGCTTGCCGTCGGCGTCGGGGAGGGTGAAGTCGGGTGCCTGGTCGCCGGGGGCCAGACGGATGGGCTCGCTCACGTGGTGTTCCTAACTCTGACTGACGGGGGCGGTCGGCCGCCTCGGGTCCCACCCTAACGACCGGGCGTCCGGCCGACGGTGTGCGCGGCGTGCTTGGATTGCGATTGCGGTTCGGTTCCTTCGGGACGCGGGAGCCAGGGCGTTCGTTCGCTACGCTGGGGCGCACCCGTGTTCTTCGACCGTGCGTGGGCCCCTGTGGCGGGCGGACCGGAAGAAGAAAGAGCCGGAACACACCCGCTTTGTGCTTTGGAGCGATGGGCCACGATGGCTGGATTCACACTCGACGAGGTCAGGACCCGGACGCTCAAGGAGCGCGACTCCTGGTGGACGGTCTATCTCGTGGACCCGATCGCGATCCGCCTCGTGCTCCTGGCGGCGAACAGGACGTCGCTCACCCCCAATCAACTGACGGTGGCCGCGCTCTTCCTGGGGCTGGGCGCCGCGGTCTGCTTCGCGCTGGGCTACTGGCAGGCGCTGCTGCTGGGGGCATTCCTGTACTACCTGTGCTTCCTCGTGGACTGCGTGGACGGCAAGCTGGCCAGGCTCACCGACAGCGAGTCGATCTTCGGTTCGTGGATGGACTACGTGTCCGACCGCTTCCGGGTGCTGGTGTGCGCGGTGGCCCTCATGGGCGGCCAGTACGTCCTCATGACGGAGCGGGACCCCGAGTCCGCGCCCGTGGTGCTGGCCTGGCTGGCGCTGGTCGTGGTGTTCCTGGACATGCTGCGCTACCTGAACGCGCTCCAGGTCCACAAGGTGCGTCGGGAGATGCGCTCACATCTGGCCGCTGCCCTGGAGCGGGCGCGCGCCACGCTGTCGATGCTGGAGCCGGAGGAGCGCGGCGGCCCCTCCGGCGGCGCGCTGAGCGACGGCGGGGAACAGGCCGTCCTGCGGCACGGCATCGGTGTCCTGGAGGAGATCCTGCGCAGCCAGAACGAAAGGGAGGCGCGCGACAACAGGGTGGCGGGGAAACAACCCGACCTGACCCTGCCCAAAGTGGACCTGCACCAGGAGTTCCGCTCCCGTTTTCCCTGGTATCAGCGTTTCTGGTGGGTGCTGAACGGACACAGGGTCCGCACCCACCTGTTCAGCGGTATCGAATTCCAGATCGCGATGTTCGTGGTCGCGCCCGTGGCCGTGGCCGTGAGCGGGATGCCCGCCTTTCTGGGGTGGATCGCCGTGGCGGCGGGTGTTTTGCTGCTCGTGTTCGAGATCGGCATCATCTATAAACTGTGGTTGTCCACGCGGGACTTCTTCCGTGTGGTCGACGGAATCGACGGCGCGTTGAGATTTTCCGGTCCGTCCGACGGCGCGGAGGAGACGGGCCCGGGCACCGGCCCGGAGGACCCGGGCCCGGACGCTTCGACGGAACGCCCCTGACTTCTAGGAAGGCAACCAATGACGGGAAGCGACACCGAACCGCGCCAGACCCCCGACCAGGTCCGGGACGAGATCAACCGTGAGCAGCGGCTGCTGGCCGAGACCCTCGACGCGCTGACCGACCGGGTCCGCCCGTCCTCCGTGGCGCGGCGCCAGATGGACCGGGTGCGTCGGCGGGGCTCCCGGATGGCCGACGGCGCGCGTGCGCTCGTGGGCAGGGGCCCGGGGCACGAGGAGGGCCTCCCCGTCGAGGTCGGGGAGGGGCTGCTGCTCAAGAGCGACGAGGAGCTGGTGGCCGCCTACGAGGAGTCGGACCGGCGGCTTCCCCCGGAGGCGCTGATCCTCATCGCCGGTGTCGGCGCGGTCGTCGCCGTCGGCGTGGTGGCGTGGGCGGTACGCCGCAGACAGGGGCTGTGAGCCCGGTTCGACGCGGGCGGGGGTCGGATCAGAGGAAGGTCTGGCCCTCGCCGCGGTAGGTCGGGACGGCCTCCACGTAGGTGCCCGTGTCGGAGTCGATCAGGTGCAGCGCGGCGAAGCGCTCGCACAGCTCTCCCGCCTTGGCGTGGCGCATCCACACCCGGTCCCCGACCGACAGGTCCCGTGCTGCCCTGCCCGTCAGCGGGGTCTGGACCTCGCCGGCGCCCTCGGTGGCGCTGTAGGACAGGCCCTCGGGCAGGTAGGGCACGGGTGGGCGGTGCCGGTCAACCGGGCCGGAGGCGGGGTAGCCGCCACCCAGTACCGTGGCCGTTTCCGGGGCGGGGCGGCGTACGACGGGCAGTGCGAACAGGGCCGCGGGGCGGCCGTCGAAGTCGCGGAAGTGGTCGAACAGGTGCGGGTGGTACAGCCCTGAGCCCGCGGCCAGTTCGGTGACGGCGCGTTCCCTGCCTGTGGTGTGCAGGCTGCCGGTGCCGCCCCCGTTGACGAAGCGGATGTCGGCGACCTCCCGGACGGCGCGGACGACGGCCGCCCTCCGTTTGGCCAGCTCGATGGCGGAGGCCCGCTGGACCGTGCGCAGGAGCCGCCCGTAGAGGGGGCGTCCGGGGGGCGCGTCGCCGACCCCGGCGATCTGGCCCTCGTAGGCCATGATCCCGTCGAGTTCCAGTCCGGGGCGGTCGGCGGCGGCGCGGGCGAGGGCGGCGGCCTGGGCCGGGGTCCGTACGGGGGAGCGGTGGGTGCCCACCCGCAGCCCCGGCCCGAGCGGCTGCCAACTGGTGTCGATGTCCAGGCACACCCGGATCGGTGGTGCTCCGGGGGCGTTGTCGGCCGCGGCGGCGATCATGTCCAGGTGGGCGGGGGAGTCCACCATGAGGGTGATGGAGCGCGCCGCCGCCGGGGTGCGCGCCAGCCGGGCGAGGGCGTCGGTGTCCGCGGTTGGGTAGGCCACGAGGATGTCGTCGCTGAGCGGCTCCCCGTCCGTGGCCAGCCAGAGGGCCTCGGGGAGGGTGAAGGCCATGATCCCGGCGTATCCGGGCAGGTCGAGGGCGGCCCGCAGGAGGGCCCGGCTGCGCAGCGACTTGCTGACGACCCGGACGGGCCGACCGTGGGCGCGCCGGGTGAGGGCGGCCGCGTTGGCGCGGAAGGCGGCCAGGTCGACGACGGCGAAGGGGGGTTGGAGGCCGTGGGTGGCGGACTCCAGACGCGCGCGCTGAGTGGTCATGCGACCGAGCATGCCAGAACGTGAAGAGTGTTCATGTCGTCGGGGGGCAGGGGCTGTGGCGCGCGGCGCCCTTCGGGGCCGCCGCGGCCGACCCCCGGTCCTGCCTCGGCCTATATCCTGGGCACCGTGGCTGTCCAAGCCGTTCCGATCCTGGAGTAGGCCCTTCATGAGTGAGCGCGAGTACGTCCTGACCCTTTCGTGCCCCGACAGTCGGGGCATCGTCGCCGCGGTGGCCAACCTGCTGTCCGACCACGGGTGCAACATCACCGAGAGTCAGCAGTACAGCGACCACTACACCGGCCGCTTCTTCCTGCGGATGCAGTTCGTGGTCGAGGAGGGGCCAGGCGGGGCCGTGGGTGAGGACGTCCTGCGCGGTGCCTTCGCCGCTCTGGCGGGCGACTTCGGGGGCTCCCCCGACCAGGTCGTGGAGTGGACCCTGCACGCCGTCGACGTCCGCCCGCGCATGATCGTCATGGTCTCCAAGTTCGGGCACTGCCTGAACGACCTGCTCTACCGGCACCGCAGCGGGCTGCTCGACATCGACATCGCCGCGGTCGTCTCCAACCACCCCGATCTGGAGTTCCTCGCCGACTCCTACGGGGTGGACTTCTACCACCTGCCGGTGACCGCCGAGACCAAGCCGGATCAGGAGGCCCGTCTCCTGGAACTGGTGGGCTCCTACGACGTGGACCTGGTCGTGCTGGCGCGGTACATGCAGGTGCTGACCGAGCGGCTGTGCGCCAAGATGTCCGGCCGGATCATCAACATCCACCACTCCTTCCTTCCGAGCTTCAAGGGTGCGCGCCCCTATCACCAGGCGCACAAGCGCGGGGTGAAGCTGATCGGGGCGACCGCCCACTACGTCACCGCCGACCTCGACGAGGGGCCGATCATCGACCAGCAGGTCTCCCGGGTCGACCACACCCACAGCCCGGAACAGCTCACCGCGATCGGCCGGGACCTGGAGTCGGTGGCCCTGGCGCGCGCCGTCAACTGGCACGCCCAGCGCCGGGTCCTGCTGAACGGGCACAAGACGGTCGTCTTCGACTGAGGTCCGCCCCGTCGGGGCCGGGACGCCATTGGGCGTCCCGGCCCCGGCTCTGTCGACCGGGGGTTTCGGACATACAAGCGCGTTTGAGGGGGAAGACCCTGGTCGTACCGCTCTTCTGGGGGTAGCGATGCCAGTTGGAGATGGATGGCAGTTTTATGACTGTCTCCACCTGGGGATATTACTTTTAGCTTCTTGATGGCTACTAAGAGTGTGTATACGGTGTGGTGGGGACGAACACCACCACAACGGATTTCGGCCCGACCGCATGGCGGGGTCGCGATCATAGGTTTCTGCACACAAGGGGGACCCGTGCCGGAGACAAGAACCGAGAGCAAGGTGCCCGGCGCACGCGAGGCGTCACGGGGTGAACAGGGGGCCTCGGCGGGAAGCGGCCACACGCACATCGCCGACGGCGTGGTGGCCAAGATCGCCGGGATGGCCGCGCGTGAGATCGGCGGGGTCCACGCCATGGGCGGTGGGAAGGCGCGTGCGGTCGGGGCCATGCGCGACGCGATGACGGGGGGCTCCGACGGGTCGGTGACACGCGGGGTCTCCGTCGAGGTGGGTGAGCGCCAGGCAGCCGTCGACATCGACCTCGTCGTCGAGTACGGCATCTCCATCCAGGACCTGGCCGGCTCGGTGCGCCGCAACGTCACCACGGCGGTGGAGCGGATGACCGGGCTGGAGGTCACCGAGATCAACATCAGGGTGGACGACATCCACCTGCCCGACGAGAGCGACGAGTCGGAGGGCTCGGACACGTCGGCACCGCGGGTCCGGTAGCGGTGGCCGACCACGACACCCGAGAGGAGGTCGCCCGGCGCCTGGCCGAGGCGGCCTCGGGCTTCCCCGACGTCGTGGAACTGTCCGCGGGGTCGTTCGGGACGATCAGCACCCCGGCCAGGGGTGGCGTCGTGCGAGGCGTCGCGGTCCGCCAGGCCGGTGTGGAGGTCGGGCTCGTGGTGCGTTTCGGGCGGCCGATCCCGGCCATCGCCGAGGACGTCCGCTACGGACTGGCCCCGCTCGCCGGCGGCCAGGAGGTCCACGTGTTCGTGGAGGACGTGGTCGCCGGGCTGGGCGGCGGTTGAGGCTTCGTTGGTACTGGGCACGAGAGGGGGAGGCCATGTGGTCCATCGTGGGGTTGTCGTTCGGTACGGTCCTCGGCCTGGCCGCGGCGTTCGGGGGGTTCGTCGCCTTCGCGCTGGTGCTGGTCCTGGGAGCCGCGGGTTTCGTCGCGGGCCGGGCGATGGAGGGCGAGATCGACCTCGCCCAGGTGTTCACCCGGCGCTCGGCGTAGGGGTGCGGCGGTGACGACGACACGGATCGGATCGCTCCCCCGGCAGAGGAGCGCGGAGCCGCCGTGGGCGGCGGGCGGGGCCGAGCCCCCGCGCGACCCCGGGGGGCGCATCACCGTCGAGCCGAGGGTGGTGGAGAAGGTGGCCGTCCAGGCGGTCCGCGAGGTGCCCGACGCCGGACCCGCCCGTTCGCGCGGGGCCCGGGCCCGGATGAGCGGCGGCGGCGTCACGGTGCGGCTGAGGATCGTGGTGCGCTACCCGGTGCCGGTGGGCGAGGTCGCCGAAAGGGTGCGCGCCCGTGTCAGGGAACGGGTCGAGTGGGTCACCGGGGGCCGGGTCCACTACGTCGACATCGAGATCGCGGAGTTGGTGCGCTGACATGACCACCGTGGAAGAGGTCCTGGGCCGTCCCGACCAGGGGGCCGACCGCCGGGCGAAACGCGTGGCGATCCACACGTTCCGCCCCCGGCGGTCCTGGCCCGCCGTGGCCACCGCGACGGTGGTCCTGCTCCTGGCCGTGCTGTCGGCCGCCGAGGTGATCTCCGCCCTCGCGGGCACGCCGCTGCGCGTGCTGCCCGTCGAGGCCGCGGCCGACTACGCCGCGGCCACCACGTGGTCGCAGCCGTCGGTACAGGTCGCCTCCGGGGTTCTGGCCCTGATCGGGCTGGCCCTGATCGCCCTGGCTCTCGCCCCCGGCACCGGCCGGTGGGCCGCGCTGCGCACCGACGACCCGGCCCTGGTGGTCGGGCTGACCCGGTCGGCGCTGCGCCGGACGGTGGAGTCCGCGGCGCAGGAGGTCAGCGGGGTCGACAGTGTGGACGTCGTGGTCCGGGGGCAGCGGATCAGGGTGTACGTCCGCACACGGATGCCCGACTGGGGTGGCCTCCCGGCCGAGGTGACGGCCGCCGTGGAGCGCCGTCTGGAGGAGTTGGCGCCGCTGCGCAGCATGCGGATCGCCACGGACGTGCGGCACGCGGAGGACTGACATGGGGCGGGACATGAGTCGCAGGTCGGCCCGGGGCAATCGGCTGGGCCTGGTCGTCGTGGGCGGCCTCCTGCTCGCCTCTGGCCTGGCCGCACTGGCCGCCGGGCGCGGGCTCCTGGGGCCGGAGGTCGCGCGGGACACCCTCGCCGGAGCGTGGACGGGGGGTGTGCTGGAACAGCGGTGGATGCCCTACGCCGCGGTCGCGGTCGCGCTCCTCGCGGGTTTCCTGGCGCTGCGGTGGCTCCTGTTGCAGGGGATGAACGACACCGTAGGCAGGGTGGTGCTCGACGGCGGGGGCGACGGGCGGGTGGAGATGAGCGAGGGCGTGGCGCGCGGCGCCCTCGAACGGGAGGTCTCCGACTACCCGGGCGTGCGCCGGGCCCGCGCGCGCCTGACCGAGTCCGGGAACGCGCCCCACCTGCGGCTGGCGCTGACCCTGGAGGAGGACGCCGACGTCACGGCGGTGTGGGAGCGGGTGAGCGCCGAGGCGCTGGCCGACCTGCGCCAGGCCCTGGGGCTGGGGCGCGTCCCCGCGGTGGTGCGGATGTCGATGGCGGCCCCCGTGCGGGCCCCGCGCCGCGAACTGGCCTGACTCTCGGGCCATGCCGGGGCGTGGGCGTGCTGTGTCTCCCTCACCGCGAGCTTCTCTGCATTGTTAATTGTGTACACAGAGAACTCTGGGTACTCTGTAGTCATGACTGAGACGCTTTCCTCCCGTGAGTTCCGGGCGCACCTGGCCGAAGCCATCGATCGGGTCAAGGCGGGTGAATCGACTGTGGTCACCAGAAACGGCAGGGCTGTGGGGGCCTTCGTGCCGATGGAGGTTCTCGAACGGGCCAGACGGCACGACGAAGAGGAGTTGCGGCGGCTCATCGAGGAACGCCGCGACTCCCCGACGGTGCCCATGACCGAGGTGATGGCTGAGACGTTGGGACGTGATGAGTAAGTACGTCACGGTCTTCAAGGTCGAGGCTCAGGCCGAACTTCGTAAGATCCCCCGTGAACAGGCCATGGCGATTCTGCGCAAGCTTGCAGAACTGGAGTCCGATCCCTTCGCGTTCGGCGCCACTGCACTTGTGGGGGTCGCAGGGCACCACCGGCTCCGGGTGGGGGACTACCGGGTGATCTACACCGTCGAACAGGGGCGTCTGGTCATCGTCGTCGTTCATGTGGACCATCGTTCGACCGTCTACGACTGACGGAAGGGCTGGTTCCGTCGTTTCCGTGGACAGCAACCGCCATGATCACCGGGGCTCGCGGTGCTCTCAGGGGGGCGGGGCGGCGGGGTGGACCTGCTCCTCGACCAGGAGGAGTTCGGGGACCCGGTCCAGGTACCGGACCCCGGAGGCCGCCTCGGCGTTGATCCAGGACAGGACCCGGTAGATCGTGTCGTGGTCCGCCTTCAGGTGGCGGTGGTGGATGGGCTCGTGGTGCATGATCCGGTTGCGGAACGTGCGCAGGTAGTCCATTTCCCGGTGCAGGTCGGCGCGCGGGCCGCGGTAGTGGGGGAAGGCCCGGTGCAGCGCCGTGCGCCAGAGGGTGCGGTCGTACTGGGCGACCAGGAGGAAGGCCCAGAACCCGAAGGACAGCTCGGTCACGATGTCGTCCGGCGCGGCGGGGGAGCCCCGCTTACGGCAGTTGCGCTCGGCCTTGGCCACCAGCCGGGCGCTCTCGCGGTGCAGCGGCGCGCTCCGCCACCAGTCGGCGCGGTCGAAGTGCTCGGAGAGCCGGTCGTGCACGGAGTTGCGCAGGGCCAGTTCGAGGACGTGCAGGGGCTGGTAGAAGGCGGAGGAGACCGCGACGTTCCAGTGGTACAGCTCGGCCGCCCGGGTGGTGTCCCCGCCGCAGACGGTGATGTAGGGGGCCAGGCGCGGCCGTGAGTAGACGGTGTACATCCACACCGGCATGCCGTCGCTCAACGGGGGCCTCCCTGCGTCTCGTCCGCGGTTCGGGGCTGTTCGCATCGGGCACCGCATGTTACAGTCGGAGGCGTACGCCCCGGGCCGCCTCTGCACAGCGCACGCCACCCGGGGCACAGCTTTGTCCGGACCCGTCCGGCGGCGCGGGACGCTCGTGCGCCCCGCGCGCGCAGACTACAGGTTCGGGTACAGCGGGTGCTCGGCGGTCAGTGCCTTGACGCGTCCGCGCAGGGACTCGGCGTCGAACTCCGGCTTGAGCGCCTCGGCGATGATGTCCGCGACCTCGGTGAAGTCCTTCTCCCCGAACCCGCGGGTGGCCAGCGCGGGCGTGCCGATGCGCAGGCCCGAGGTGACCATGGGCGGCCGCGGGTCGTTGGGCACCGCGTTCCGGTTGACCGTGATACCCACCCCGTGCAGCCGGTCCTCGGCCTCTTGGCCGTTGATCTCGGAGTTCACCAGGTCGACCAGGACCAGGTGTACGTCCGTGCCGCCGGTGAGCACCTTGACGCCCACATCGGCCATGTCGGGGCGGGTGAGGCGGTCGGCGAGGATGCGGGCACCCGCCACGGTGCGCCGCTGCCGGTCGGCGAACTCCTCGCCCGCGGCGACCTTGAAGGCCACGGCCTTGGCGGCGATCACGTGCTCCAGCGGGCCGCCCTGCATGCCCGGGAACACCGCGGAGTTGATCTTCTTGCCCAGTGCCGCCTTGGACAGGATCATGCCGCCGCGCGGGCCGCCCAGGGTCTTGTGGGTGGTGGTGGTGACCACGTCCGCCAGCGGTACGGGGTTGGGGTGCAGCCCCGCCGCGACCAGGCCGGCGAAGTGGGCCATGTCGACCATCAGCAGCGCGCCCGCCTCGTCGGCGATCTCGCGGAACCGTGCGAAGTCCAGTTGGCGCGGGTAGGCCGACCAGCCCGCGATGATCATCTTCGGCCGGTGCTCCTTGGCCAGGGCCGCGACCTCGTCGTAGTCCACGGTGCCGTCCTCGTCGCGTACGTGGTAGGCGACGGCGTTGAGGATCTTGCCGGAGTAGTTGATGCGCATGCCGTGGGTCAGGTGCCCGCCGTGCGCCAGGTCCAGGCCCAGGATCGTGTCGCCGGGCTTGAGCAGGGCGAAGTACACGGCGGTGTTGGCCTGTGCCCCCGAGTGGGGCTGCACGTTGGCGTGCTCGGCGCCGAACAGGTCCTTGGCGCGCTCGATCGCCAGGCGCTCGACGACGTCGACGTGCTCGCAGCCGCCGTAGTAGCGGCGGCCGGGGTAGCCCTCCGCGTACTTGTTGGTCAGGACCGTGCCCTGCGCCTCGAGGACCGCCTGGGGCGCGAAGTTCTCCGAGGCGATCATCTCAAGCGTGTCGCGCTGGCGCGCCAGTTCGGCGTCGACCGCGGCCGACACCTCCGGGTCCAGCTCGCTCAGGCTCCGGTTGAGCGGGGCATTGTCGGTAGCCATCGGTGGCCTACTCCTCGTCCTTGGTCATCTGCTCGTACTCCTGTGCGGAGAGCAGGTCGGTGGGTTCTTCGTCAACACGGGCCCGGAACAGCCATCCGTCCCCGTAGGGGGCCTGGTTGATCGTCTCAGGTGTGCTCTCCAGCGCCGCGTTGACCTCCGTGATCTCGCCGTTCACCGGTGAGTACACGTCGCTCACGGACTTGGTCGACTCCACCTCGCCGCAGGGCTCGCCTGAGGTCACCCTGGTGCCCGGTTCGGGGAGGTCGACGAAGACGACGTCGCCCAGCGCGTCGGCGGCGTAAGCCGTGACCCCGACCGTGGCGATGCCGTCCTCGACCAGGACCCACTCGTGTTCGGCGGTGTAACCCAGATCCGTGGGAACGCTCACTTCGACTCTCCTTGGAATGTGTCTCGCGTCGTCCGTGCGGTGCGCTGCCCTATGCCGACCGCTTGTAGAACGGGAGTTCGACCACGTCGACCTCCTCGGTGCGCCCCCGCACGTCCACGGAGAACGTGCCGGTGGCGGTGTCGAGGTCACCGTCCACGTAGGCCATGGCGATGGGGCGGCTCAGAGTGGGGGAGGGGGCGCCGCTGGTGACGGTGCCCACGGCCGTGCCGTCGCGCAGTACCTCCTGGCCCCGGCGCAGGGGGCGGCGGCCGCGGGAGGCCAGGCCGATGAGGCGGCGCTCTCGGGAGGTGCGCGCGGCCGCCTCCAGGGCGGCGCGGCCGACGAAGTCCCCGGGCTTGTCGAACGTGACGACGCGGCCCAGGCCGGCGTCGAAGGGGGTGAGGTCGGCGGTGAGCTCCTGCCCGTACAGGGGCATGCCCGCCTCCAAGCGCAGGGTGTCGCGGGCGGAGAGGCCCGCCGGCACCAGCCCCTGCCCGGAACCCGACTCCATGAGCGCCCGCCAGACGGCGGGGGCCCCGTCGGCGGGGCGCACGAAGATCTCGAACCCGTCCTCGCCGGTGTAGCCGGTGCGGGCGAGAAGGACGGGGTGGTCGGCGACGGTGTGCCCGTAGCCCGCGTAGTAGCGGATCGCACCGAGGTCGGCGTCGGTGAGCGGGGCGAGGACGTCCACCGCGCGGGGCCCCTGCACGGCGATCAGCGCGTGGTCGGCGGACTCGTCGGTGACCTGTGCGTCGAAGGTCTCGGCGCGTTCGGCCAGGGCGTCGGCGACCGTCGCGGTGTTGGCGGCGTTGGCCACGACGAGGTACTCCTCGCCGCCCAGCCGGTAGACGATGAGGTCGTCCAGGACGCCGCCGTCGGCGGAGGTGAGCATGGTGTAGCGGGCACGGCCGACCTTCACCTTGGACAGGTGGCCGACCAGCGCGTAGTCCAGGGCCAGGTCCGCCTCGGGGCCGCTCACGCGGATCTCGCCCATGTGGGAGAGGTCGAACAGGCCCGCTGCCCGGCGCACCGCCCGGTGCTCGGCGGTCTCGCTGCCGTAGCGCAGCGGCATCAGCCATCCGGCGAAGTCGACCAGGGTGGCGCCTGCCTGTTCGTGGATCTCGCGCAGCGCCGTGGCACGCGGCGCGGAGGCGGGCTCTGACATGGGCACTCCCGAGAAGGATGGGCTTGGTGTCGTGCGTGGCGTTGCCATCCTCCCCCGCCGCCGCCGGTGCCTGGGAGTCTCACCGCGTGGTCGGCGTGGTCCCGCCCCGGTGCTCTCCGGGAGCGGTCCGCCGCGGTCGCGGGAGGGGGCGGTGCGCTCGGCGGTCGGTGTGGTCCGCGGGTCCGGCAACGCCCTCAGCCTAGCAGCGGCCGTGGACGGCGCCCGGGAGCGGTCGCGGCAACAGGCCTGTGGATTTGCGCCTACGGCGGGTTCGGGGGCGTTATCGTGGGCGCGACGAGCCGTGGAGCCGCCGTTCGAAAGTGGGAGAACAGTGCCCCGTGCAGCCGTACTGACCGCCGGGTGCGTCCTGGCCATGACCACCGCCACCGCGTGCGGGCCGAGCGAGACCGGCACGGCCGACCGCGTCCGCACCGAAGCGCTCCCCGTCGAGCGCGTAGGCGGGGACGTCCCCGCCGCCGAACGTGAGGACCTGGAGGCGGTGTTCGAGCGGGCGGGCGTGGAGGGCACCTTCGTCCTCTACGACACCGAACGGAGCCGGGCCATGGTCGTCTCCCCCGAGCAGGCCCAGCGCCGTGACGTACCCGCCTCCACGTTCAAGCTGGTCAATTCGCTGATCGCCCTTCAGACGGGGGCGGTCGCCGACGTCGACGAGGTGATCCCCTACGGCGGCGGGCCCCAACCGGTCCCCGCCTGGGAGCGGGACATGAGCATGCGCGAGGCGCTGCCGGTCTCCAACGTGCCCGTGTACCAGGAGCTCGCCCGCCGGATCGGCCACGACCGGATGGCCGCCTGGGTGGACCGGTTCGGCTACGGCGACCGGGACGTGGGCGGCGCGGACGCGGTGGACCGCTTCTGGCTGGAGGGGCCGCTGGAGATCTCGGCGATGGATCAGGTGGCGTTTCTGGCCGACCTGGCCCGTGCCGAGCTTCCGGTGGACGTCGAGCACCAGCGCGCGGTACGTGAGATCGCCGTGCACGAGAGAACCGACGACTACGTACTGGTCGCCAAGACCGGCTGGGGCGCGGACACGGACCCGGCCCCCGGGTGGTGGGTCGGCTGGGTGGAACGCGGCACGGAGCTGCACACGTTCGCACTGCGCATCGACGTGGCGGAGGACGTGGACGCGGAACTGCGCGAGCCGCTCGGCCGCGAACTGCTCGTCGCTCTGGAGGTCCTGCCCGCCGAGGCGCTCACAGCGTGAGGGCCGGGGCCCGACCGCGGCGGCCGGACCCCGGAGCCGCTCCTATGCCTGCTTGCGGCGCTGCTGCACCGACTCGGCCAATTCGGCGAGCACCTGCTCGGTGGTCTCCCAGCCCATGCACTTGTCGGTGATGGACTGCCCGTAGGTGAGGGCGGCCGGGTCGCCGAGCTTCTGGGCGCCCTCCACGAGGAAGCTCTCCAGCATGACGCCGACGATGCCCCGCTGGCCCTCGGCGATCTGTGCGCCGATGGCGGCGGCCACGCCCGGCTGGCGGGTGTGGTCCTTACCGCTGTTGGCGTGGCTGGCGTCGATCATCAGGCGGCGCTCCAGCCCCGCTCCGGCGATGACGTCCAGGGCCTCGTTGACCGGACCGGCCCCGAAGTTGGGCCCCTTGCGGCCGCCGCGCAGGATGACGTGGCAGTCCGGGTTTCCGTCGGTGACGACGACGGACCCGGCACCGGCCGGGTCCACGCCGAAGAAGGTGTGCGAGGCGGCTGCGGCGCCGACGGCGTCGACCGCCACCTGCACGTCGCCGTCGGTTCCGTTCTTGAAGCCCACCGGGGTGCTCAGCCCGCTGCTCAGTTGGCGGTGTACCTGGGACTCGGTGGTCCGGGCGCCGATGGCCCCCCACGCCACGGCGTCGGCGATGTACTGGGGGGTGATCGGGTCGAGGAACTCGGTGCCGGCCGGCAGCCCCAGCGCGTTGATGTCCAGCAGCAGCTTGCGGGCGGTGCGCAGCCCGCGGTGCACGTCGTAGGTGTCGTCCAGGGCCGGGTCGTTGATCAGGCCCTTCCAGCCCACGGTGGTGCGCGGCTTCTCGAAGTACACGCGCATGACCACGCACAGGTCGTTGCGCACGGAGGGCACGAGTTCGGCCAGCCGGTGGGCGTAGTCCATCGCCGATTCGGTGTCGTGCACCGAGCAGGGGCCGACGACGACCAGGAGCCGGTCGTCCTCGCCGTCGAGCACGCGCTTGACCTCGGCGCGGGAGGACGCGACGAGGGCGGCCTGCTCGGCGCTCATCGGCAGTTCGGCGAGCAGGTCACGGGGCGCGATGAGCGGTTGGTAGCTGGCCACCCGGGTGTCGTTGGTGTTGGGCATCGTGCTTCCTCAGGTCCCGTCTGTCGGTGCTGGATGTCGCCACGGAGAACAGTAGTGCGGACAGGCCGGGGCGCGACGGGAGGCGCGGGTTTCCCGTACTGGGACCGTGCGGCGGCCCGGCGCGCGTCCGGACACCGGCGTCCCATCGTGTGAGACGCGCTTCTTCCGGGCGGCGGTACCCCGCGGAGCGGGGTCAGCCCTTCAGGCCGGGGAGGTCCTCCTCCCAGAACTCGCATGGGTTGCGCGCGCAGTCCGCCATCGTGCCGCGCTCGGCCTCGGCCTGGCGTAGCCTCGTGCGGCTGATCTTACCCGAGGAGCTTCTGGGGAGTTCGGCGAACTCCAGGCGGCGTACCCTCATGTGGGGCGAGAGGTGCTCGCGGGCGTAGGCGAGGATGGTGCGGGCCGTGTCGGCGTCCGGAGGCACCCCGTCGGCGAGGACGACGAAGGCCTTGGCGACGGACAGGCGCAGCGGGTCGGGGGAGGGGACGACGGCCGCCTCGCTGACGTACTCGTGCTCGATGAGCGTGCCCTCTATCTCGAATGGTGAGACACGGTAGTCCGACGCCTTGAAGACGTCGTCGGTCCGGCCGACATAGGTGAGGCGGCCGTCGGGGCCGCGGGTGGCGATGTCGCCGGTGCGGTAGAAGTCGCCCTGCTCCTCCTTGCGCGGCGCGTCCGAGCCGTCGGCGTAGCCGGCCATCATCCCGGCCGGGGCCCCCGAGAGGTCCACACAGATCTCGCCGGAGTCGGTCGGCTCACCGCTGCCCTGTTCGAGGAGTTCGATGTCGTATCCGGGCATCGGCAGGCCCATCGACCCCGGTGTGACCGGCTGCCCGGGGGCGTTGCCGATGAGCAGGGTCGTCTCCGTCTGTCCGAAGCCGTCGCGGACCGTGACGCCCCAGGCTTCGCGCACCCGGTCGACCAGGTCGGGGGGGAGCGGCTCGCCGGCGGCGACCGCCTCGCGCACACGGACCGTCCGCGACACCAGGTCGGTCCGGACGAGCGCCCGCCACACCATCGGGGGCGCGCACATCGTGGTCACGCCGCAGCGCTCGATCTCGTCCAGCAGCAGTTGGGCGTCCAGGCCGCTCTGGTTGACGACGAGGACGGTCGCCTCGGCGTTCCAGGGGGCGAACATGCTGCCGTAGGCGTGCTTGGCCCACCCCGGAGGGGAGACGTTCAGGTGGATGTCGGCCGGCTGGACGCCCAGCCAGTACATGGTCGACAGGTGCCCCACGGGGTAGGAGCGCTGTGTGTGCGTCACCGGTTTGGGCAGGGCGGTGGTCCCGGAGGTGAAGTACAGCAGCAGGGGGTCGTCGGGGTCGGTCGCGTGCGGCGGCGCGAAATCCAGGGCGGCGTGCTCGGAGTCGGGGTAGCTCAGCCACCCGTCCATGTAGCCCACGCACACACGGGTCCAGTGCCCCTCGAATGCCTCGAAGCGCTTCGTGTCGTCGGGGGTGCACACCACGTGTGCGACGGCGCCCCGCTCCAGGCGGTCGGCCAGGTCGCCGTCGGTCAGGGCCGGGGGGGTGGGCGTCACCACGGCGCCCAGTTTCACGGCGGCGAGCAGGGTCTCCCACAGCTCCACCTGGTTGCCGAGCATGAGCATGATTCGGTCGCCGGGGCGCACCCCCTGGCCGATCAGCCAGTTCGCCACCTGGGAGGAGCGCTCGGACAGGTGCCGGTAGGTGTATTTGGCCTCCTCGCCGTTCTCCTCCACGATCCACAGGGCTGTCCGGTCGGGGATGGTCTCGCCCAGGGGGTCGAAGTAGTCCAGGGCCCAGTTGAACCTGTCGGATGCGGGCCAGGCGAACTCCCGGTGCGCCCGTGCCCGGTCCTCGCGGTGGCGCAGTAGCAGGTCGCGCGCGGCCCTGAACTCCTCTGCGCCCTCGGCGCCCCTGTCCTTGGACATCATCGGCGACCTCCGGTCCGGGGACGGCGGTGGGAACCGGGCCGTCCGGGTACCCCGCCCTGCTGGGACGGGAGAAACGGTTGTGCCTGGTGTGTTCTACCCGCTGGAGGCGCGGCCGACGCCTCCTCCTGCCTCCCCCGCCGCCCCTAGGATGGGGCCATGGAGGAGGAACTGAGCGGAGACCAGGGAACCTGGTGGGCGGACGGGGAACGGGTCCGGGCCCGGTTCGGCTCCGGAAGGAGGGTCCCGCACCTGTGCAGGGTGCTCGGTGGTTTCTCGCTCCCCCTGGAGGCGGTGCGCGAGGTGGAGTTCGACCGGGGCGACCGCAAACGCGGATGGCGCCTGCGCCTGCGCCTGGTCGAGGGCACCGACCCCTACGCGGAGGCCGCCGCCGGGGCATCCGACACCACGCCCCTGGTGCTCACCGGTCCCGGAAACGGGGAACTCCTCGCCGAGTACTTCTCCGACAGGCTCCGTTCGTGGGCCGAACTGGCCCGGGGCGGCGGCCGCGAACCCGATCCGCGCACGGTACGCCTCGGGCTGGTCGGCCGTACGCCCCTCAAGGCGCGTACGGCCGAGGGCACGGCCGAGTTCGACGGGACCCGGGTGCGGATCAGATGGGACGGTCTGCTGGCCGGCGGCGCCAAGCAGCGCGAGAAGTCCCGCGAGTACCCGCTCTCGGAGATCGGCCGCCTCACGTGGACTCCGCCGGTCGACGTGACCGAGGGCCACCTGCGCGTCCTGCTGCGCGGTGTGACGATCCCCGACGCCGCCGCGCTCGACCACGACCTCTTCACCCTGGCCTCCCACGGCGCCAAGGGCGCGGAGGAGACGCTGCTCATGGCCGCGACCGTCAACGCCCACACCACGGACGGCCCCCCGGCACCGCCGAGCGCCGGGGACGGGGGCGAGACGGTCTTCGCGACGATCCGCGAACTCGGCCGCCTCCACGAGGAGGGCCTGCTCACCGACGAGGAGTTCGCCGCCAAGAAGGCCGAGCTCCTCCGACGGCTCTGATCCCCCGTACAGCCGCCGGGACCCGCCCGGAACCGCACCAGGAGAGGTGGCACGCCTTGCGCACTCTGTACCCGCCCATCGAGCCCTACGAGACGGGGATGCTCGACGTCGGCGACGGCGACAGCGTCTACTGGGAGCTCAGCGGCAACCCCGAGGGCAAGCCGGTGGTCTTCCTCCACGGCGGCCCCGGCGGCGGCTGTACCCCGGCCCACCGGCGGCTGTTCGACCCCGAGCGGTACCGCATCCTGCTGTTCGACCAGCGCAACTGCGGGCGGTCCACGCCCCACGCGAGCGCGATGGACACCGACCTGTCCGCGAACACCACGTGGGCACTGGTGGCCGACATCGAACGTCTGCGCGCGATGGTCGGCGTGGAGCACTGGCAGGTGTTCGGCGGCTCCTGGGGCAGTTGCCTGGCCCTGGCCTACGCCCAGCGGCACCCCGAACGGGTCACCGAACTCGTCCTGCGCGGCGTCTTCACCCTGCGCGAGAAGGAGCTGCGCTGGTTCTACCAGCACGGCGCCTCCATGATGTTCCCCGACCTGTGGGAGTCCTACCTCGCTCCCATCCCCGAGGAGGAGCGGGGCGACCTCATCGCCGCCTACGCGCGCCGTCTGGGCGACCCCGACCGAGAGGTTCGACTGGCCGCCGCCCGGGCGTGGAGCGTATGGGAGGGCTCGACGGTCACCCTGCTGCCGGACGAGGGCATCCGGTCCCAGCACGCCGGAGAGGACTACGCGCTGGCCTTCGCACGGATCGAGAACCACTACTTCTCCCACCGGGGCTTCCTCGAACCGGACCAGCTCATCGACGGCGCCGGGCGCCTCCGGGACATCCCCGGCGTGATCGTGCAGGGCCGCTACGACGTGTGCACCCCGGTCCAGACCGCTTACGAGCTGCACCGGGCCTGGCCGGAGGCGGAGTTCCACATCGTCGACGACGCCGGGCACGCCTACTCCGAACCGGGCATCCTGGACCGGCTCATTGAGGCCACCGACCGCTTCGCCGGAAAGTAGGGGCCGCCGCGGCCCGGGGCCCGGGCCTCAGCGGCCGCCGCCGGCGGCGGCCAGGGCCTCCTCCCAGGGGGTGGGCCGCTCCAGCAGGGGGCGGTAGCGCATGGTGCGCGGGGTGGAGCGCAGCCCCAGGATCCCGGTGAGGAGGCCGCCGCGGCCCAGGAAGGCGACGAACTTGCGGTCCTCGGGGCGGCCGTGCACGAACGCGACCCGGTCGGCGGGCGCCCCTTGGCCCAGCAACTGGACCTTCATGCCGTACTGGTCCGACCAGAAGTAGGGCACCGGGGCGAAGGGCGTGCGCCCCCGGCCCGCGAGGAGGTTGCGCGCCGCGGCCTCGGCCTGCTCGCTCGCGTTGGTCCAGTGCTCCAGGCGGATGCGGCCCCCGTAGCGGGGGTGCGGCCAGTTGGCCAGGTCCCCCGCCGCGTAGACGTCCGGCACCGACGCGGCCGCGTACTCGTCGCAGGCCACCGATCCGTCGGCGAGCAGGTCCACGCCGGAGCCGCGCAGCCACTCCGTGTTCAGGTGCACGCCCACCCCGGCGACCACGAGCGAGGCCTCGATGGTGGTGCCGTCGGCCAGTCGGACGCGCTCGACCCGCCGGTGGCCCTCGAACCCGGTCACGCCGGCGCCCAGCCGCACGTCCACGCCGTTCTCCCGGTGCAGGTCGGTGAGGACCCGGCCGATCCGCGGGTCGACCACCCGGGTCAGCGGTGTGGCCGCCGCCTCCACCAGGGTCACCTCCATGCCCACGGCGCGGGCGCTGGCCGCCACCTCCGCGCCGACGAACCCGGCGCCCACGACCACGGCGTGCCCGCCGGGGGCGAGGGCCGCCCGCACCGCCTCGGCGTCGTCGAGGGTGCGCAGGACGTGGACGCCGTCGAGGCCGGTGTCCGGCCGCCGCGCCCGGGCGCCGCTGGCCACGATGAGCCCGTCGTAGCCCACCTCCTCTGCGGTGCCGCCGGTTCCGGTCAGGGTGACCCGGCGCCTTCGCGTGTCGAGCCCGGTGGCCCGGCGGCCCAGGCGCAGGTCCAAGCCGAGGGCGTCCACGGCGTCGTCGTCGCGCAGCCGCAGGGCGCGGTGGCCGGCCAGAGGAGCGGGGCCGGGGCCGTCCTCGGCGGCGCCCATACCGATCCCGGTCAGTGCCTCCTTGGACAGCGGCGGGCGCGAGTACGGGCGGTGGGGCTCGTCGCCGATCAGGGTGATCCGCCCGTCGAAGCCGTTCCCGCGCAGGGCCTCGGCCGCGTGGAGGCCCGCCATTCCGGCGCCGACGATGACGATGTCGTTGAGGGTGTGCCGCACGTGTCGTGGTGCCCTTTCCGGGGGTCGCGTCGGTGGTTCACAGGGGGCGGACCGTGCCGACGGGCGCTCCGCCCCCGTGGACGTCGGCGCGCAGCCTGTCCTGGACGGGGGAGACGTCCGCGCCGACGGTGCGCAGGGCGTCGAGGGCGACCAGGGTGCGTGCCCGCCCCTCGGCGTCGCCGTCGCTGATCTTGACGGCGGCGGTCTCCCCGGTGGGGGCGACGAGGACCTGGACGCCCTCGGCCCCGATCTTGGCCACCATACCGGGCAGGCGGGTCATGAGTTCGGTGTCGATACGGTCGGTACCCGCCACGTATCCGGGGTGGGCGCTCATGGCGTCGACCACGCGCCGCTGCGGGGTGCCCTCGGGCGAGGAGCGCATGCGCCACAGGCCTCGGGCGAGTCCGGCCAGGGAGAGGGCGAACTGGGGGGCGCCGCAGCCGTCCACGGCGGTGTGCGCCACCTGTTCGCCGGCCATCTCCTCGGTGGTCTCGCGGACGAGGACCTGGAGGGGGTGTCCGGGAGAGGTGTAGGTGCCGGTGTCCCATCCCCGCGCCCTGCACGCCGCGAGCATGCCCGCGTGCTTGCCTGAGCAGTTCATGAGCAGGCGGTGTGGGGCGCGGCCCGCGCGCAGGAACGCCTCCCGGGCGGCCCGGCCCATGGGGGCGTCCTCGGGGCAGCGCAGGGCGTCGGGGGTCAGGCCGGCCCGCTCCAGGATGCTCCGTGCCCCGTCCGCGTGGACGTCCTCGCCGCTGTGGCTGCCCGCGGCGAGCGCCAGATCGGCCCCCTCAAGGGGCGCGTCCGCGCGCAGCACGGCCAGCGCCTGGAACGGCTTGGCCGCCGAGCGCGGGAACATCGGCTGGTGGACGGGGCCGCGGGCGTGGGCGATCCCACCCGTGGCGGAGAGCGCGACGACCGCTCCGTAGTGGACGCTCTCCCGTATTCCGGAGCGCGTCACCTCCGCGAGGGGCACGTATTCCGGGGGCGGGAGCGTGCGAACCTGGGGCATGCGGGCTCTCCTGCGTCTCGCACCGTTCGGGCGAGAGATATGTAGGTCTTTGTGTGGGCATCACAGAGAACGTTAATGAATACGCTTTTCTTCCGATTATGTGATGTTGTTGACCACTTTGTAGAGTCTGCTCGGCACCGCCGCCCGGAGGATACGTCGCAGGTGCGCAGTAGTGTCGGTGCGGACGTGCGGCGACAAGGAAGAGGAAGCGGTGCTCGCGATGGGAACGCTGCGAAGGGGCGCGCTGACCCGCAGACGGGTCGGCCTGCGGGCGGCGGACCTGGAGTACGCGGTGCTCGACGTGGAGACCACCGGCCTGGACCCGCGCACGGGCGCCCGGGTGGTCGAGGTGGGTGTCGTCCGGGTCCGCGGCGACGGTACACCGGTCGAGGAGTTCAGCACCCTGGTGGACCCGCGCACCGAGGTCCGGGGGCGCGAGTTCCACGGCATCGGCGACGGTGACACCGTCGGAGCGCCCACGTCGGCACAGCTCGCGGCGAAGCTGGCCGAACTCCTCTCCGGGGCCGTGGTGGTCGGGCACAACCTGGACTTCGAGGAGCGCTTCCTGGCCTCGGAGTTCGCTCCCCTGGGCCTGCCCCGCGGCCAGTCCGGACTGTGCACGCTGCGCACCCTGCGCTCCCAGGTCGACCTGGCGCGCTACTCGCTGGCCCGGGCCTCCTACGACCTCAGCGGTGACTGGCCGACCGGCCAGCACACGGCGCTGGGCGACGCCAGGGCCTGCGCCAGGCTTCTCGTGGAGCTGCTCGCCAACGCCCCCGGAGCGCTGCACTACACCGGGCCGCCGCCCAAGGACCTCACCCCCGCCCTCCCCTCGGGGTCCGGAGCGCCGGTCCGCTGGAAGCCGCGTACGGGCGCGGCCCCGCAGGGGATGGGCCCGGTGCGGCCCTGGCGGCCGGCCTGGCGCGCGGTGGAACTGGACCCGCTGATGTGCGGAGGGGTCTTCGGCGCCCGGGAACGGGCCGCCGCGCAGTCGGCCGCGCACCGGGACAAGCGCCTGCGCGCGGGGCTGGCCACCGCGGCGGCCGTCACCGGTGGTCTGGCGGCGACGGCGGTCGGCGGGCTGATCGTGCGCATGGCCGGTGGTCGCGGAGGGCTCACCGGCCGGACAGGCTGAGGAAGAACGCCACGATGAGCGCGCTCCCGCCGACGGCGGTGCACAGGGCGCGGCCCTGTTCGGTGAGGCGCGCGGGCCGCAGCCGAAGCCGGGCGCGGCCGGCGGTCGCGGTGGTGCCCCGGACGAACCCGGGCACCTTGTTGAACAGGGCGAGCGAGACCAGCGGGATGCCGAGCAGGATGAGCACGAGGGACACGTGGGGGCCTTACGACGCGGTGGGGCGGATGCATCGCCTTGGGGAGTGCGGTCCGATTCTCACCGAAGACGCTGACGTGTCGCCAATCGCCGGGCCCCGATCGGGCCCGTCGGGGCGGTATGCGGACCGTCCCTTATCTCCGCGTGTTCACGAAGGGTGGCCTTGGGTCAGGTTCTGCTCCGGGCCGGGGAGGATCGTGTCGACGGTCTCGGTCGCCACCCCCAGGGCCCGCAGGACGAAGCGGGTGATCAGAGCGTGGGTCCCGTCCAGGTCGATCTGTCCGCTCACCAGGGGGATGCGCTGGGAGCCGACCATCGACAGGGTCAGGCGGGCGACCGCCTCCGGGGGCAGCGAGTCGAACTCGCCTGCGGCGGTGCCCTCCTCCAGGATCTCCGTGAGCAATTGCTGCATGGGGGCCACGTGCGCGGCGAGCGCCTTGTAGGCCTCCGGGCCGAGGCTGGCCCCGAGTTCGGCCGCGGGCGGATGGGGGTGGGCGGCGATGCCTTCGAGCTGGAGCCGGACGAAGGCGGAGAGGCGGCGCGCAGCCGAGACCCCGGAGGGGAGGTCGCGCCTGTACTGGTCGACGAAGGCCCCGCTGACCTCCTCGGTGAAGGCCAGGAGCAGTGCGGCCTTGTCCGGGAAGTAGTTGTACAGGGCGGTGCGGGTGATGCCCGCGGCGCCGGCCACGTGGGTCATGGAGACGCGGTCGATCCCCTGGGTCCGCATCAGCTCGTCGACGGCCGCCATGATGCGCTCCCGTGTGCGGGCACGGTGCGCGGCGATGGTCGGTGCCGAGATCTTGGGCATCCCCCCATGGTGGCACGGGATCCGGGGCGGGCACACGCCCCCGGGACCTCTCCCTCACGCTCGGTGCGCTCCGCGGGGGAGGCGGGAGGGTCCGGCGGGCGCTCTCAGGGGCGGGCGGAGGGGCCGGGGGCGTGGACGCGCCCGAGGTCGGCGAGGACCTCGGTGTTGAGCCGGTAGGCCAGGCGGGCCTCGTCGATGAGCCGCTCGGCCGCCTCCGGGGCCAGGTCCAGGGAGTCCAGCCGTGCACGGTAGTCGGCGCGAAAGCGCGGCAGGCTGCCGAGTCCGTCGAAGACGTAGAAGGACACGCCCGCGTGGGTGAGCCCGTAGGCCTGTGCCACGACGCGGCGGATGAACTGCCCGCCGGATACGTCGCCCATGTAGCGGGTGTAGTGGTGCGCGACGAACCCCTCGGGGCTGTCGGACATCCGCTGGAGGCGTGCCACGTAGGTGCGTGTGGCCGGGGTTGGGGAGACGCGGTCGCGCCAGCCGGGGCCCAGCAGGTGCTCCAGGTCGGCGACGAGCGCGGGGACTCGCAGGAGGGCGGGATAGGAGAAGCGCCCCGCGACGGGGTCGTCGGCCAGCGCGCGGCCCGCCTCCTCCAGGGCGGCGTAGGCGAAGTAGTGCTGGGCGACCATCGCGGTGTAACCGTCGAGGGGAAGGGTGCCGTCGAGGAGGGCCTGGGTGAAGCCGTGGTACTCGGCCGCTTCGTGGTCGCTCCAGGTGGCGGTCTTGAGCCGTTGGGAGAAGGGCGTGTCGGCGTCCGCCGCGGTGGGGGGTGCCGTCGGGCTCATCAGTGCTGTCCGCCTTCTGCTCGATTATTTTATGACATGATGTCATTTAGATCCCGAGCTGTGTCAAGGGTCGACGGTGCTGCCGGAAGGGCACGCCGGCGGTGTCGTATGTCACATCGTGGAGGTGTGGGATGGTCGGGATCCCGCTCCCGACACGGAACGGTGCGCACGTCCTTCGCGGCTCCGATGGGTGCGGCGGGGGCGGTCCGCGCACCGCGCGGCCGTCGGCGGGAACGGATGCCCCTCGTCACCCACGCTGGTCAAGAGGTCGCCACGGCGTTTATCGTTTTGGGTGTCGCGCGGTCCGCACCATCAGGAGGAACCGAGGCGTCCGCCCGGCGTCACCAGACGCGTCGGCGTACCCCCGCGGACCCGCAGACCCAAGCGATGAGTGGCTAGAGAACAGGACGCGATCCCGTGACGGTGATCGGTGAGGGGGCGGGTGGCACCGCCCCCCTGCACGGCTCCGCCGTATCCGGCGGCGCCGTCCTTGGCAACGGCACCACTCCGACCCACCGTGTGGAGGCTCCCGTCGAATCCGTTGACATCCTCCTCGTCGAGGACGACCCGGGCGATGCCCTCATCGCGGAGGAGTTGCTCGCCGACACCCCGCTCACGGCCCGCATCACCTGGGCGTCCACCCTCGCCGAGGCGCGCGGCCACCTGAAGGACTTCCAGGGCTGCGTCCTGCTCGACCTCAACCTGCCCGACGCCGCCGGACTGGACCTGCTGCGCGAGGTGCTCCAGAGCGCGCCCTCGGCTGCGGTCGTGGTCCTCACCGGCCTCGACGACGAGGAGGAGGGGCTGGCAGCGGTCGCCGCCGGCGCCCAGGACTACCTCGTCAAGGGCCAGGTCGACGGCTCGCTTCTCGGCCGAAGCCTGCGCTACTCGCTGGAGCGGCGCCGCGCCGACGACAACGCCCGGCAGCTCCACGAGGCGCGGATCCGCGCCCACGAGAACATGCGGCTCGAACGCGGACTGCTGCCCCAGGTGCTGCTGGGCAGGTCTCCGCTGAACCACCGCGCCTACTACCGCCCGGGCCGCAAGCGCGCCCTGGTCGGCGGCGACTTCTACGACGCCGTCGAGAAGAACGGGACCACCCACATCGTCATCGGCGACGTCAGCGGGCACGGCCCGGACGAGGCCGCCCTCGGCGTGAGCCTGCGCATCGCCTGGCGCACCCTGGTCATGAGCGGGGTCGAGGAGCACCTGGTCCTGCCCAACCTGGAGGAGGTCCTGGTCAGCGAGCGCGCGCGGGAGGAGATGTACGCGACCCTGTGCATGGCCAGCCTGGACACCGGCTCGGAGAGCGTGCGCATCCGCGTGCTGGGACACCCGCCGCCCATGGTGGTCCGGGACGGCTCGGTCCTGGAGACGCGGGCCGTGCCCCAGCCCCCGCTCGGCGTGCTGCCCGTCGAACAGACCGACGTAGACGAGGTCGCACTGCCCGCGGGCGCCACCATGCTCTTCTACACCGACGGGCTCGTGGACGCCTACGACGCCGGGGGGCCCGAGCGCCTGGAGGTCGCCGGTCTGCGCACGATGGTCGCCGGGCTCCTCGACCACGGTGTACCGCTGTCCCGCCTGCCCGAGTACCTGGTGGACGAGGCCGAGCGCAGCAACGGCGGGCCCCTGCAGGACGACGTGGCGATGCTGCTCATCGAGCACGCCGGGAACGAGGAGGATCAGTGAGCCGCTCCGAGGACACGGTGGCGGGGGCCGGCGGCGGACAGGCGCCGAGAGCGGTCCCGGTCGGGAGCGGGGCCTCCTTCGCGGACGGCGTCGTGCCCGAGCCGCCGCGTCCGCGCAGCTCCTGGAGCCTGCGCCGCCGGGTCACCAGCCTGCTGGCAGTGGTGGCGGTCGTCCTGGTCACCGCGGTGTCGGTGATCAGCCTGGCCGCGTTCAACGCACGCGACTCGCTCAACCTCCAGGTCGACTCGCTCACCCCCGCGGTCACCGCCGTCGAGCAGACCCGTTCGTCCTACCTGGCCCAGGACCACGCGCTGCTCAGCTACGTGGTCAGCCAGGACCGCGAACTCCTGGAACCCTACCTGGAGAACAAGGTGACGCTCCTGGACAACCGCGCCGAGCTCACCCGCCTGGCCGAGGAGTACCCCATCGTCAAGGACGGGGTCGAGGAGCTGCTCAGTGCGGGCCAGACCTGGACGGACGACTACGCCGAACCCGTCCTGGAACAGGTCAGCAACGGGGAGACCCCCTCGGAGCAGGACATGCAGCGCGGCCGTGTGCTCTTCCTGGAGCTGAGCCGGGCCAGCGACTCCGTCGTCCAGCAGCTCCAGGGCGATATCCTCGACGCGCGCAGCGGCCTGACCATGGCCACGCAGCAGGTCGTCGCCCTGCTGGTGCTCATCGGGCTGGTCGTGGTGTTCCTGTCGGTGTTCCTGTGGGTGATGCTCCAGCAGTGGATGCTGCGGCCCCTGGAGGAGCTCGCCTGGCACATGCGGCAGGTCTCCGAGGGCTACTACACGCACCGCATCGCCCTCCAGGGGCCGCCCGAGATCGTCCGCCTCGGCAGGGACGTGGACGCCATGCGCGAACGCATCGTCCACGACCTGGACGAGGTGGGCTCCGCACGCCGCAAGCTCCAGGAGCAGTCCGCCCTCCTGGAGGCACAGACCGAGGAGCTGCGCCGCTCCAACCTCGAACTCGAACAGTTCGCCTACGTCGCCTCCCACGACCTCCAGGAGCCGCTGCGCAAGGTGGCGAGCTTCTGCCAGCTTCTCCAGCGCCGCTACCAGGGCCAACTGGACGAGCGGGCGGACTCCTACATCGATTTCGCGGTCGAGGGCGCCAAGCGCATGCAGACCCTCATCAACGACCTCCTCGCCTTCTCCCGGGTCGGCCGGACCAGGAACTTCGCCCCCGTGGACCTGGACGCGGCGCTCCAGGACGCCCTCAGCAGCCTGTCCACCAGGCTGGAGGAGGACGACGCGCGGGTCACCAGCGACCCGCTGCCGACGATCCAAGGCGACCGCACCCTGCTCACCCAGGTGTTCTTCAACCTCGTCGGCAACGCCGTGAAGTTCCGTGCCGAGGAGGACCCGCGCGTCCGCATCAGCGCACGCAGGCAGGGGGACGAGTGGGTCTTCTGCTGTGCGGACAACGGCATCGGGATCGAACCGCAGTACGCCGAGCGCGTCTTCGTGATCTTCCAGCGGCTGCACACGCGCGACAAGTACACCGGAACCGGTATCGGCCTGGCGATGTGCAAGAAGATCGTGGAGTTCCACGGCGGCCGCATCTGGCTGGACACCGACGGCGATGGCGGCGGTGCCCCTGTCTCCGAAGGCGGCGGAACGCGCATATGCTGGTCATTGCCCGCGGACCCCGACGACGAGGACGCGGCGTCCGCCGCGGGGGCCGAGGGCGCCGAACGCGGGGGCGAGGACGCACCGGAGGCCGGGTCCGCCGACCCGGTCTCCGCTGCCACGGGTGACAGGGGTCTGCAAGCGTGAGTGAGGTCAGGTTGGCGCATCCCATCGAGGTGCTGCTGGTCGAGGACGATCCGGGGGACGTCCTGATGACCAAGGAGGCGTTCGAGGAACACGATCTGGGCAACCGCCTGCACGTGGTCTCCGACGGGGTGCAGGCGCTGCGGTTCCTGCGCCGCGAGGGGGAGTACGCCGAGGCGCCCCGGCCGCACCTGATCCTGCTCGACCTCAACCTGCCCCGCAAGGACGGCCGCGAGGTCCTGGAGGAGGTCAAGGCAGACGACGCGCTCGCGCACATCCCCATCGTCGTGCTCACCACCTCCGAGGCCGAGGAGGACGTGCTGCGCAGCTACCGGCTGCACGCCAACGCCTACGTGCCCAAGCCCGTGGACTTCGAGCAGTTCATCAAGGTGGTCCGGCAGATCGACGACTTCTTCGTCACCGTGGTGCGCCTGCCCGAGCAGTAGGGCCCGCGCCGCGGGAAAAACCCGCCGACAGCGGATGCCGGGCATGTGGGATGCGTGCTTTTTCGTTTACGGTAAGGGGCATGAGCTTGCCGGAACCGCGCGATCCCTCCGGTCCCTACCGGATCGCCCTCGTCTGCCTGGGCAACATCTGCCGCTCGCCCATGGCGGAGAAGGTCCTGGCCGCCGACCTGGAGCGTGCGGGGCTGGGCGCCCTCGTCCGGGTGGACAGCTTCGGCACCGGACACTGGCACGTGGGCGGGGGGATGGACCCGCGCGCCGCCTCCACCCTGCGCGTGCACGGCTACCTCACCGGCCACACGGCCCGGCAGGTCACCCCCGGCGAACTCGCCCTGCGGGACCTGGTCCTGGCCATGGACCTGGACAACCTGGAGGAACTGCACCGGTCCGCCGGAGAGCACGGCCTCGACGCCTCCCGGCTGCGCCTGTTCCGCTCCTTCGCTCCGGGGGCCGGAGTCCGCCCGGAGGTCCCCGACCCCTACTACGGCGGTGACGACGGCTTCACCGCGGTCCTCACCATGGTGGAGGCCGCCGCCAAGGGGCTCACCGGAGAACTCGTCACCCGGCTGCGCGGATAGCCCCCGTGGACCGGCATCCGCCCGCCCGCGCCCCGGACAGCCCCGCAGGGACCCCAGACCACCTGGCCGAACGGCTCACCGCGCTGCTGGGTCGCGAGGTCCGCCGCACGGCCCGGGCCGGGACCAGCCACGACTGGGAGATCTCCTACGCGGAGCTCACCGACGGGACCCGCCTGTTCGTCAAGTCCCTGCCGCGCGGAGCCCCGGCCAGCGGTGTGCTGGCAGCGGAGGCGCGGGGGCTCCACTGGCTCGGCCACGGCCTCGGCTCGCCCGCCATCGGTGTCACGGCCTGGGACGAGCGCACCCTGGTCCTGCCCTGGGTCAGGGAGGAGGAGCCCTCCCCGTCCGCAGCCGAACACTTCGGCCGACGCCTGGCTGGCATGCACCTGGCGGGTGCGGACCGCTTCGGGGCGGACTGGGCCGGCTACATCGGGCCGCTGCCCCTGGACAACACCCCCTCCGACGACTGGCCGTGCTTCTACGCCGAGCAGCGGCTGCGCCCCTACCTGCGCCGGGCCGTGGACCAGGGGGCGCTGACCCCCTCCGACGCGCGCACCGTCGAACGGGTCGTCGACGCCGTCCCCGGACTGGCGGGCTGGGCCGAGCCGCCCGCACGCGTCCACGGCGATCTGTGGAGCGGCAACGTGCTCTGGCGCGCCGACGACGCGGTGCTGGTGGATCCCGCCGCGCACGGCGGCCACCGGGAGGCCGACCTGGCCATGCTCGCCCTGTTCGGCCTGCCCCACCTGGACCGGGTCAGGGACGCCTACAACGAGGTGGCGCCGCTGGCGGACGGCTGGCGGTCGCGGGTGGCGCTCCACCAGCTCCACCCGCTCCTGGTGCACGTGTGCCTGTTCGGGGCGGCCTACCGGACCACCGCTCTGGAGGCAGCCCGCGCGGCCCTGTCCGGAGGCTGACCCGCCCGACGGCCGCGCCGCCCCCTCACCCTTTGACGCCGCCCGCGAGCAGGCCCCGTACGAAGTAGCGCTGGAGCAGGAAGAACACCGCCAGCGGCACGATCATCGACACGAACGCCCCCGCGGTCAGCCGGTGCCAGGCCTCGCCGCGCGTCCCGGCCAGTTCGGCCAGACGAACGGTCAGCGGGGCGGTCCCGCCGTCGCCCCCGGTGAAGATCAGCGCCACCAGCAGGTCGTTCCACACCCACAGGAACTGGAAGATCCCCAGGGAGACGAGGGCCGGCACGATGAGGGGCAGGACGATCCTCGTGAAGATCCTCCCGTGGCCCGCCCCGTCCACCCTGGCCGCCTCGAACAGCGACTTCGGTAGCTGCGAGACGAAGTTGTGCAGCAGGAAGACGGCCAGCGGCAGTCCGAAGACCGTGTGCGCCACCCACACGTTGGTGAAGGCCATGGCGCCTGTCAGCTCCCAGGCGGGCAGGACCTGCACGCCACCGACGGAGACGCCCTGGGAGAAGAACCGCAGCAGCGGCACCAGCGACATCTGGAGCGGGACGATCTGGAGGGCGAAGATCCCCAGGAAGATCCAGTCCCGGCCGCGGAAGTCGATCCATGACAGGGCGTAGGCGGCGAGCGCCCCCACCCCCAGTACGAACACCGTGGAGGGCAGGGTGATCACGATGGAGTTGACGAAGTAGCCGATGAGCTGTCCGTCGCTGGCACTGCCGAACAGGACGTCGCGGTAGTTGTCCAGGGTCACCTGGGGTGAGGAGAAGAACGTCCACCACCCGGTGGTGCGGATCTGTTCGGCGGGCCGCAGCGAGGAGACGAACAGTCCGGCGGTGGGGACCGTCCACAGCACGGCGATCGCCAGTGCCGCCAGGCTCGCCGCCGAGCCGCTCAGCCTGCGGCGCACGCGGGAGGCGGCCCCTCCCCGTGCCCTCGGTGCGGGCCCCTTGGTGGCCTCGGCGGCGGGGGCCGTCTGAGTGGTCGTCATACCAGTTCCCTCGACTTGCGGTTGCGGCGGATCTGCACGATGACCAGGGGGATGACCAGGACGAACAGGAACACCGCGAGGGCGGAGCCCTGGCCCACCTGTCCCTGCTGGAACGCCTGGCTGTACATCTCGTTGGCGATCACGCTGGTCCCGTAGTTGCCGCCGGTCATGGTGCGGACGATGTCGAACACCTTCAGGGTCTGCACGGTGATGGTGATGAGCACGACCAGCAGCGTCGGCCACACGGCGGGCAGCGTGATCCGGGTGAACAGGTGCCAGGCACCCGCGCCGTCGATGCGGGCGGCCTCGGTGATCTCGGCGGGGATCGCCTTGATGGCGGCGGAGAGCACGACCATCGCGAAACCGGCCTGTACCCAGATCAGCACCAGGATCAGCAGGAAGGTGTTGAGCGGCTGTTCGAGCAGCCACAGCCGCGGTTCTCCGCCGAGCCAGACCACGACCTGGTTGAACAGCCCGTACTGCTCCTGGTCGGCGGGACGGTAGGCGAAGACGAACCGCCAGATGATGCTCGCCCCGACGAGGGAGATCGCCATCGGCATGAACACCAGCGACTTGGCCACCGACTCGAACCGCGACCGGTCGATCAGGACGGCGTAGAGCAGGCCGACGGCCGTGGCGAGCACGGGGGCGAACAGCACCCACAGCAGGGTGTTGCGCAGGACGAGCAGGATCTCCGGACGCTGGAACATCCACAGGTAGTTGGCCAGCCCCACGAACTCGGTGCCCGAGCGGTCGTAGAGGGACAGCGTGGTCGTGCGCAGCATCGGGTAGACGAGCCCGCCGAGGAGGAGGACCAGGGCCGGGGCGAGGAAGAGGAACGCCTGCCAGCGGTCGCGCCGGGTGCGCGGCAGGTCCATCACGGTGAGCATCAGACCGATGACGGCCAGGAAGGCGGCGATCCCGATGAGCATCCACACGATCTTGGGAAGCTCGTTCAGGAACGAGTAGTCCATGGAGACCTCTTGTCGGTCGACAGGGGCGGTGGGGCCGACCCGCGCGGGCCGGCCCCCGTGTATTCAGGGCAGGGGCCTCTAGGCTGTGTTCTTTGAACCTCCGCCCGCCCGTCGCCCGCCACCGCCCTCAACGGACGCCTGGCGGCGCGGTTCTTGACCTGACCGTCGCCCGCCACCGCCCTCAACGGACGCCTGGCGGCGCGGTTGTTTCTTGGGTTCGTGCTCGGGCGCCCGGAGAACGGGAACCTTCGGCACCTACGGCGTGTTCACCCGTTCCTCGCGAACCCGCCTCCGGCACCTCCAGAACTCCGTGGGCGCCCTCGCAACCCCCTGCGGTGCGGCACCGCGTTCAAAGAACAGCTCCTAGGGCCAGGCGGACTCGATGGTCTCCAGGACGTCGTCGGTGGAGCTTCCGGTGACCCAGTCGACCATCCCGCTCCAGAAGACGTCGGTCCCCACGGAGGAGGGCATGGAGTCGCTGGCGTCGAAGTGGAAGACCGTGTCGGGCGCGAGCAGCACGTCGGCCGCGAACTGGGAGGCGGGGTCCTCGATCACGGACGTGTCCATGTTCCGGTTGGCCGAGATCCAGGCGCCCTGGGACGCGCGGCTGTCAGCGTACTCCGGGGTGGACAGGTACTCGTGCACCGCCGCGACCTCGGGCCGGTCGGCGAAGGGGACGGCGAACTCGCCGCCGCCCATGACCGGGACCTCGGCACCGGCCTCCAGCGGGGGCAGGACGAAGCCGTAGACGTCGCCGTCCTCGGCCACCACGACGTCCTCCTCGAACTGAGCGGAGTAGAAGGAGCCCATCAGGTACATCGCGCACCCGCCGTCGAGCAGGGGCAGGCCCGCCTCCTGGAAGGAGGTGACGGCGATGCTCTCCACCCCGCCGAACGTGCCGTTGACGTAGTCGGGGTTGCGGACGATGCCGTCGGCCAGGTCGAAGGCATCGGCGACCTGCGGGTCGTCGAAGGGGATGTCGTGGGAGATCCAGTCGTTGTAGGCGTCGGTGCCCGACGTGCGCAGCAGCGCGTTCTCGATCCAGTCCGTGCCAGGCCAGCCGGTGGCGTCGCCGGACTCGAAGCCCACGCACCAGGGGTCGGTGCCGGACTCGGCGATCTCGTCGCTCAAGGCCAGCATGTCGTCCCAGGTCTCGGGGGTCTCATAGCCGTTCTCCGAGAAGTAGGCCGGCGAGTACCACACCATCGACTTCATGTTGGCGCCGTAGGGGGAGCCGTACAGTTCACCGTCGAAGGTGGCGTAGCCGCGCCAGTCCTCGCCCCAGCCCTCCTCGACGTTGGCCCTGACCCCGTCGGCCACGGGGACCGCGTGGCCGTCCGCCACGACCCGCTCCAACAGGCCCGGCTGGGGGATCAGCGCCAGGTCGGGGGCGTTGCCGCCCTCCAGGCGGATGGGCAGTTGCGCCTCGAACTCCCCGCTGCCCTCGTGCTGGATGTCGATCCCCGTGCACGCCTCGAAGTCGGCCCAGGAGCGGTCCATGCGCTCGGCCTCCTCGTCGCGGATGGACGAGTAGACGGTGACCGTGCCCTCGGTGCCGCTCCACTGCTCGAAGGGGGCGCAGTCGACACCGGAGGCGTCGCCCGTGTCCGTGCCACCGCCCTCACCGCTGAGGAAGGTGCAGCCCGAGGCCGCGAGGACGACGCTTCCGGCCGCTGCCGCCAGTGCCAGCGATCGGCGGCGCGCTCGGTGCTCTGGTCTCAGCATGGGGGACCTCTCCCTTGTCTCGGGGGCCAGTGTGACCCAGGGCATAACGCTCACGATGCAAGCTGTTCTGGAAGGGAATGTCCATACTCTTCGCAAGATCTTTCGTAACAATGACGAAAACCCCTGGTGGCAACCGGAAAGTTCTTGCTGCTCTCCCCGGTGCCGGTCCTCACGCCGCACACCTGCGGGCGCTTCGGTGCGGCCGCGTTCTAAATTGGTGGCATGCCTGACGCATCCCAGGGCCCTGACCGGGGCGGACACAGCGGACCCGAACTGCACACCGCGCTCGTAGGGTACGGCAAGGGCGGCGAGGTCTTCCACGCCCCGCTCATCGACGCCGTCCCGGGCCTGCGGCTGTCCGCCGTGGTCACCGGCAGCCCCGAGCGCCGCGCCGCGGCCGAGGCCCGCTACCCCGGCGTCACCGTCTACCCCACGGCCGAGGCGCTGTGGGCCGACGCCGACCGGTACGAGATCGCGGTCGTGACCACGCCCAACGACACCCATGCGCCCCTGGCCCGGGCCGCCCTGGAGGCCGGGCTCGCGGTGGTCGTGGACAAGCCCTTCGCCCTGACCGCGCACCAGGCGCGCGCGCTCACCGGCCTGGCCGGTGAGCGCGGCCAGGTGCTCACCGTGTACCAGAACCGCCGCTGGGACGCGGACTTCCTCACCCTGTGGAACCTCGTCGAGGAGGGGGCGCTGGGCCGGGTGCACCGGTTCGAGTCGCGGTTCGAGCGCTGGCGCCCCGAGGCCAGGGGCACGTGGCGCGACAGCGGGGGCACCGCTGTGGGCGCGGGGATCCTCTACGACCTGGGACCGCACCTCATCGACCAGGCGGTCAACCTGTTCGGCCCGGTCGCCTCCGTCTACGCGGAGGTGGACGCCCTGCGGGAGGGCTCCGCCGACGACGACGTCTTCCTGGCCCTCACCCACGCGCGGGGGACCCGCTCCCACCTGTGGATGAGTGCGCTCAGCGCCCAGAACGGGCCGCGGCTTCGGGTTCTCGGCGACCGGGGCGCCTTCACCGTCCAGGGCATGGACGGCCAGGAGGCGCGGCTCGGCGCGGGTGAGCGCCCCGACGCCCCCGACTGGGGCGTGGTGCCCGAGGAGGCGTGGGGCGTGTTCGGCTCCGGAGGGGACGTGCGCCCGGTTCCCAGCGAGCGCGGCGCCTACCCGGAGTTCTACGCGGCGCTGCGGGACGCCGTGGGCGAGGGGGAGCCGCTCCCGGTCGACCCGCACGAGGTGATCCACGGCCTGGAGGTCATCGAGGCGGCGCGCCGCAGCGCCGCGACCGGTGCCGTGGTCCCGCTCAGCGGCGCAGCGCGTCGCGCGTGAAGTCCACGAGGAAGGTCCGCAGGCGCTCCTGCTCGGCGTCGGCGGCGGCGTCGGAGCCGAGTACGAGCCGGGTGATCTGCGGTGCGATCTGGGGCCACACCGCCAGACCGATCAGGGTGAGCAGCAGCCGCCGGGTGTCGGCGCACCCGGCCTCGGCCGCCCCCTCGGACAGGGACGCGACCTTGGCGTCGTAGAGGGCGGTGCGCTCCTCCTCCGCGGGCAGCCGCGTGTTGCCGTAGTGCAGCGACTCCCACAGCAGCAGGCGCAGCACCTCCGGATGGGAGCGGTGGTAGTCGAAGACGCGGGCGACGTAGGCGGCGGGGTCCTTGTCGTCGGGCAGGGTGACGGCCGTGGAGAGTTCGTCGAGGGCCTCGACCGCCACGTACCGGAACAGTTGTTCCTTGTCGCCGAAGTAGGCGTAGATGCGCTGCTTGTTGATCCCGGCCCGGTCGGCGATGCGGTCCACGCGCGCACCGGCGATGCCGTGTTCGGCGAACTCGTCCCGGGCCGCCTGGAGGAGGAGCGCTCGGGTGGTCTCGGTGCGGGTGGCGTTGCGCATGCCGCCAGGGTAGCCAACTGGGGGGACGCCGGTCCGGGAGGCCGAGGGAGGCCCCGGCCCGCGCGCGTCCGGCGGGGCCTATGTTGGAGGGAGGCCGGGAAGCGTTTCGAACGAAGGAGTCCTGCCGTGGCCCAGGTGCTCGTGGTCGCCGACGACCTCACTGGAGCCAACGCCACCGGGGCCAGGTTCGCCCGCACCGGGATGCGTGTGGCCACGGTGACGCCCGAGCACGTGAGCCGGGTGGAGGGCGACTACGACGTGGTCGTGGCCAACCTCGACAGCCGCCACGTCCCCGCCGAGCAGGCCGCGGACCTGGTGACCGACGTGGTCGAGGCCGTGTGGCCGGTGGGGCTGGTGGTCAAGCGCACCGACAGCACCCTGCGCGGCAACATCGGGGCGGAGCTGGAGGCGGTCTACGACGCGGTGTGCGAGCGAGTGCCGCCCGGGACGCGGGTGCGGGTGCTGTTCACCCCCGCCTTCCCCGGGTCGGGGCGTACCACCGAGAACGGGATCCATCTGCTCAACGGGCTCCCCCTGGAGCGCACCGACCTGGCGTCGGACCCGTTCAACCCGATGACCACCAGCGTGGTGGCCGACATCCTCGCGGCCCAGACCGACCTGCGGGTGCGCCACGTACCCGTCCGCCAGGTGACCCGGACGATCCTCACCGCCGAACTCCTGGCCGGGGACGAGCCGGTGGTGGTGTGCGACGCCAGCACCGAACAGCACCTCACCGACATCGCCGAGGCCGCGGCCGCCGCCCACCACGACCACGGTGTCGTGTGGGTGTCGGCCGACCCCGGACCCACCGGAGCCCTGCTCTCCTACGCCCTGCGGCTGCGCGGCCAGGCCGGGTCGCGCGGCCCCCTGCTCGGCGTCTCGGGCAGTACCACCGAGCTGACCCGCCGCCAGTTGGCCAACGTCGCCAGGACCGGGGCCGTGCGCTTCGTGGACATCGACGCCGTCGCGCTGAGCGACCCCGCTTCCGGGCACGCCGACGCCGTGGCCGGGGAGCTGGCGGACCGGCTGTCGTCGTCGGGCTTCCCGGACCTGTGCGTCCTGCGGGTGGTGACCACCCCCGAGGGGGTCAGGGCGCTGCCCGCCCAGACCAGGGCCGACCTGCCGGGGCGCATCGCGCGGCTGGTGGCCGACGTGGTCACCGGGCTCGCCGACACCCGCGGCGCGCAGTCCCTGCCCAGCGGCCTGTACCTGACCGGAACCGACCTCGCGGCCAGCCTGCTGGACGAACTGGGCGTGCACGCCGTCGAGATCGCCGGCGAGGTGGTCCCCCTGGCGGTACACGGGCACCTGAGCGGCGGTCCGCTGGACGGTACACCGCTCGTGGCCAAGGGCGGGCTGGTCGGCGACGACGGCACTCTGGTGGAGTGCCTGGCCAAGTTGCGCCGCGCCGTCCAGGCCCGCCTGCACCGCGTCCACTCGGAGGTCTCCGAGCACATCGTTCCCGTCCCCACTCGCGATACGGCCTGAGGGAGGGCCGTCTCACGCGGCGGCCGGTTCGGCTCCCAGGTGGTCGGCGGCCAGCCGCCCCACGAGCCAGGCCAGCTCCCCGGGTGCCTCCAGCGGCCCCATGTGGCCGGTCCCCGGGATCTCCCGGACCTCCTCGCAGTGGCCCACCAGCGACCCGATGCGGTGCGCGTGCCAGGGCGGGGTGAACGCGTCGTCGCCCCCGGCCACGACCACGGTCGGCGCCGTGAGTGCCCGGGCGGATCCGGACAGTTCCAGTTCGGCGAGCACCGCGCCCCAGCGGCCGCGTGGCACGCCGGCGCAGGCGTGCACGAGCCGGGAGGCCAGTTCGACGGTGCGGCGGTCGGCCTCCGGGCTCAGGACCAGGTACCTCAGCGCGGCCGCGGTCACCGGGTTGTGCGCGCCCAGTGGCAGGGTGGCGCGCAGGAAGGCCTGGGCGCCCAGCCGGCCGAGCGCCCCGGGAAGGGGGAAGGCGGTGGAGCGTGCGACGAGATCGGTGCACCCGGTGTTGGTGAGCAGGACCGCGGCGGTGCGGGCGGCGAACTCCCGGCGCGGCGCGGCGGCCATGACGGACATCCCGCCCATGCTGTGGCCGACCACGACCGCGGTGCGGCCCTGGGGGACCGTGGCCGCCAGGACGGCGCACAGGTCGTCGGCCAGCTTCTCCGTGCCGTATCCGGCCCTGGTGAGGGGGGTCTGGCTCCGGCCGTGGCCGCGCTGGTCGTAGAGGACAACCCGCATCCCCGCGTCCAGGGCGCGGACCACCGGGCTCCACGACGCCAGGGAGGTCGACCAGCAGTGGGAGAACACGGCGGTCGGCCCGTCCTCGGGGCCGCGCACCTCGACGTGCAGGCGGGTGGTGTCGGCTGAACGCACTTTGCGGACCTGGACCCGGTCCATGTGTTCGATGGCCATGGGGACCTCTCAGTCGTCGAGTGTGATGTCGGGGACCGCGAAGGGAGGGGTTCCGGCGCCGGTGACCGGGTGCCCGCCCCACAGGTTGGGCTCGCCCAGGTCCCCGGTGCCCTCGTGCCCGTGCGGGGTCCGGACCAGGACGGTGCGCGCGCCCCTGTCGAAGGCCTCGCTCACACCGGGGTGGGCGGAGAGCCGTCCGCGCCACCGGTAGTCGCCGGTCAGGGGGGAGAAGTGGCCAGCGAGGTGGGCGTCGACCTCCAGCGCGGCGCCGGTGCCCGTCTCCCCGACCGGGGCGATCGTCACCGGCCCCCGGTACCCCTCTTCCTCGTCGAAACCGCTCATCGCCTCCGCCTCCTCAGGCCGCCGCTGAGCCCGTGCGCGCACCGCGCGCCCGGGCCTTGCGGAGTTCGTAGCTGTGGGGGTCGAACCGGCGGGTGCGCAGCGCGAAGTCCCACGTGAACGTGGGCCACAGCGTGGTGTTGCGCCCCTCCTCGTTCAGGTACCAGCTATCGCAGCCGCCGGACACCCAGACGGTGCCCTCCATGGTCTCGGCGACCTTGTCGTTGTAGTCGCGCTGGGCGCGCGTCCGGACCTCCAGGCGGTCCATCCGGTTGCGGCACAGGTACGCCAGGGCCCGCATCGTGTACCGGACCTGGGCCTCGATCATGAAAACCTGGGAGGTGTGGCCCAGGCCGGTGTTGGGTCCGGCCAGCAGGAACAGGTTGGGGAACCCGGCGACGGTCGTGCCTCGGAACGCCTGGGCGCCGGCGCCCCAGTGCTCGGCGAGGGAGGTGCCGCCTGCGTCGAACAGTCGGTGCGCGATCGGCGGGTCGGTGACGTGGAAGCCGGTTCCGAGGATGATCGTGTCGACCCGGTGCTCGCTCTCGCGGCCCGAGGCGTCGCGTGTGACGACCGAGTCCGGCCGGATCTCGGTGATGCCGTCGGTGACCACGTCGACGTTGGGCTGGGCCAGGGCGGGGTAGTAGTCGTTGGACATCAGGATGCGCTTGCACCCGGCGCGGAAGTCCGGGGTGACCTTGGCGCGCAGCTCCGGGTCCTTGATGGCGCGCCGGATGTTGGCCCGGCCCATGGCCTCGACCACGCGCAGGAGGCCGGGGTTCTTCTCGAACCCGAGGACGTAGGTCTCCCGGCCCCAGTAGATGCTCCTGCGGGCGATCCGCTGCGCCAGGGGCAGGGTCCGGTACAGCCAGCGCTCCGCCCGGGTGATGTCGCGGTCGTGGCGGAACATCACCCACGGCGCGGTGCGCTGGAAGAGGGTGAGCCGGCCCGCCTCGGGCTGGATCCGTGGGACGAACTGGATCGCCGAGGCGCCGGTGCCGATCACGGCCACTCTGCGTCCGGCGAGGTCGTGGCCGTGGTCCCATTCGGCGGAGTGGAACAGCCTGCCCTCGAAGGTGTCGATGCCCTTGATGTCGGGGCGGGCGGGGTCGGCGAGCGGTCCGGCGCCGCTGATGAGGAACTGGGCGGTGACGGTTCCGCCGCTGGTCTCGATCCGCCACCGGTTGCGCTCGGGTTCCCAGTGGGCGGCCGTGACCTCGTGGCGGTAGCGCACGTGGCGGTCGACGCGGTACTCGCCCGCGACGCGCCTGATGTAGTCCCGGATCTCGGGCTGGGGGGAGAAGGAGCGGCTCCACCCGGGGTTGGGAGCGAAGGAGAAGGAGTACAGGTGTGAGGGGACGTCGCAGGCCGCTCCCGGGTAGTCGTTGTCCCGCCAGGTTCCGCCGATGCCGCCCGCGCGCTCCAGGACCGTGAAGTCGTCCAGGCCCGCCTGCTTGAGCCGGACCGCCGTGGCGATGCCGGCGAATCCGGTGCCGATGACGGCCACCCGGAAGTGCGGTGGTGCTGTGGTCACGATCAGGTCCCTTCGTGCGAACCGAACCGGTCCTGGGGCCGCCGGTCCGTGGGTGGGGGCCACCGCCGGAGAGCGTGGCGCGTTTCGCCCTCCGGCGGTGGTGTCTGGGGGTGGCCTCCGGGGCCGTCAGCGGCCGAGCAGCCCGGCCTTCTTCCAGAAGTACCTGCCGAGGCCGGAGATGGCCCCGGCGGTGTCCAGGGTGCCCACCACCTTGCGTGCGGCCCAGGTCTTGGTGTCGATCCAGTGCGGGTTGGCCCTGGCGACCCGGTAGGCCTCCTTGGGGTCCAGCCCGACCTGCGCGTAGGCCTTGGGGTTGATGAGCCGGGTCGCCGAGTAGTAGGTGACCAGGCCCAGCATGATCCGGGTGTAGGCCCTGTCGAGGGGGCCGCGCTCCGCCCAGTCGCGGGCGAACTCCTCGCGGGCGTAGCGCATGTGCCGAGCCTCCTCCACCACGTGGATGCGGGAGACGGAGCGCACCAGCGGCAGGATCTCCTCGTCCGGCACCGCCTCGCGCTGGAACTGGTCGAGGACCTCCTCCACGAACAGGGCGCCCGCGAAGATGAGCGGCCCGTGCGCGATGGTCTTGAAGAGGCGGCCCAGTTGGTGGGCGACCGGGTCGAGCCTGTGCGTGTGCCAGCCGAGCTTGCCCACCATCTTGGCGAACATCACCGTGTGGCGGCACTCGTCGGCGATCTCGGTGTAGGCGTACTGGACGTGGTTGGTGGTGGGGTCGTTGTCGTAGGCGTGCCGCACCAGCATCTGCATGAGGATCGTCTCGAACCAGATGCCGATGGTGGCGATCGAGGCGACTTCGAGGCGGCTGAGCTCCTTGCGCTGGGCCTCGGTGAGCCGGTCCCACAGGTAGGTGCCGTAGAGGGAGACGCGTTCGGGGCGGATGCCCCACATGTCGGGGTCGACGGGAGCGTCCCAGTCGATCTCCACCAGCGGGTCGAAGGAGGCCTTGGCGGAGCCGCGCAGCAGGCGCTTGGCGATGTCCTCGCGGTCGGTGAGCTTGGGGGCGGTGGTGGTCCGGGCGGTCATGTCGTCCCTCCTCGGGGGGCGTTCGTCAGGGGGGCGGCGCCGCTGTGGCGCGTGCGCAGGCCCTGGGCGATCTCGGCGCCGCCGAAGGTGCCCCGGGCGAGCAGGAGGCCGACCTGGAGCGACGCGATCTGTTCGGTGGTTCCGGGGAAGTGCCGGGTCAGGTGCAGTGCGGCCGTGCCGAGGGCGGTGGAGGCCACGTCCCTGGGCGCCCGCCGGGACGCCGCGGCACGGACGACCGCCATGACGGTGTCGCGTTCGCGTTCGGCGGGGACGAGGCCGTCGAGGGCGACGCCGGTGGCCCGGGAGCTCTCGTGGATGGGGGTGTCGACGTAGCCGGGGTAGACGGTGGTGACCCCGACGTGGGTGCCGTACTCGGCGCGCAGGCAGTCGGCGTAGGCGACCAGTGCGCGCTTGGAGACCGTGTAGGCGCCGGCGAAGGGGAGCTGGAGGTGGGCCAGCAGGGACGAGGTGACGATGACCCGGCCCCGGCTCTCGGTGAGGGCGGCGATCGCGGCCGAGGTGACCCGCCAGGCGCCGAGGAGGTTGACCTCCAGCGCCTGGTGCGCGTGCGTGTCGGGTGCTGCGCCGATGTCGACGGCCGGTCCGACGCCCGCGTAGTGGATGAGCAGGTCCAGCCGTCCGCCGAGGTCGGCGACGGCTTCGGGGACGGCTTCGCGCACCTGGGCGTCGTCGGTGATGTCGCAGCCGATCACGCCGGGGGCGGGCTTGCGGTCGAGGCCGACGACGTTCACGCCGAGGCGGCGGAGCACGGTCGCGGTGGCGCCGCCGAACGCACCGGAGGCGCCGGTGACGACGGCGTTCAGGCCGGGGAGTCGGCGCAGGTGGTGCGGCACGGGGGGCGTCATGTGATCTCCTCCACAGTCATTGCCAGAAAGTTACAACGCTCATTGTCACAATGCAACGGGTGTCATGGAGAAATTTACTGACGAGTAAGGTGAAGGTTTCGTAGACCGTGATGGAGGTCGGCCCCCGAACCGCGGCTCCGGTGCCGCCAGGGAACCGGAGGAGTGCTGGTGGAATCGCGGGCCAGGGCACGGGCGGCGGTCCCTAGGCTGGAGGCATGGCCGAATACCGCATTGACGAACTCGCCCGGCGCGCGGACACGACGGTGCGCAACGTCCGGGTGTACCAGGACCGGGGTCTTCTCGCACCTCCGCGCAGACGGGGGCGTGTGGGGATCTACTCCGAGGCGCACCTGGCACGTCTGCGGCTCATCGGCCAACTGCTGCGGCGGGGCTACACCTTCGCCAACATCGGGGAGATGTTCCGGGTGTGGGAGCGCGGCGGCGACCTCTCCGACATCCTCGGGTTCGAGTCGGCGATCGGGGACGCCTGGAGCGACGAGATCGCCGACTACGTCACCCTCGCCGACCTGCGCGGCATGTTCGGCACGGGGGTGACGCCCCGGACCATAAAGCGCGCCGTCGACCTCGGGGTCCTCGAACGCGACGGGCTGCGCTTCCGCGTGCCGAGCCCGCGGCTGCTGTCGGCCGGTGCCGAACTCGTCGCGATGGGCATCTCCGTGGACGCGGTACTCGACATCGCGGAGAACCTGCGCGACAAGGTCGGCCATGTCGCCGAGCACATGGTCCGCCTCGTCGCCGAGCACATCCTGGAGCGGTACGCCCCCCAGACGCTGGTCCGCAGCGGCAGCGAGGAGGTCACCGAGATCGCCGGGGTGATCCGCAGGGTGCGACCGCTCGCCCAGCAGGCCGTCGACGCGGTCCTGGCCCAGGCGATGGCGGAGAACATCAACGACGTGATGGGCGAGCACTTCGCCCTGGCAATGGAGCACCTGCGCGGTGAGGCCGACCGCTCCCAGGAGAACGAGGCGCCCGCCTGACCTGCCGGGGGAGCGCTCCCGCGCCGCGCGGGCGGGGGCGCCCCGGGGAGGCGCCCGACCGCGCCCGGTCAGTTCCCGTCGCCCCCGGAGCGGTCCTCGGCCACGGACAGCGGCAGCGACACGGTGTGGCGCAGTTCGGCGAAGGCCCCGGCCGGCACGGCGGGGGAGTGCGGGTACACGGGCCTCAGGCGGCGGTACTCCGCGCCCTGGGCGGGCCGCGGGTCCTCCTCACCCCGGTTCGGCCACAGAGACATGGCGCGCTCGGCCTGCGCGGTGATGGTGAGCGACGGGTTCACGCCCAGGTTGGCGGTCACCGCGGACCCGTCCACCACGTGCAGGCCCGGGTAGCCGTAGACCCGGTGGTAGGGGTCGACCACACCGCTGTCCGCACTGTCCCCGATCGGGCAGCCGCCCAGGAAGTGGGCCGTCAGCGGGATGTCGAAGACCTCCCCCCAACTGCCGCCAGGGAACCCGTCGATCTCGGTCGCCAGCCGCGAGGCAGCCTCCTCCGCGGCCGGGATGTAGCTGGGGTTGGGTTCGCCGTGGCCCTGCCGCGAGGTGAGCCTGCGGCCGAACGGGCCCCGTTTGAGCGAGGTGGTCAGCGAGTTGTCCAGGGACTGCATGACCAGCGCGATGACGGTGCGCTCCGACCACCGCCGGGTGGAGAGGCTGCGGGCGAAGACGTAGGGGTGGCGCAGGGCCTCCCCGAGGAACCGCAGCCAGCGCGGCACCCTGCCACCGCCCGGGACCTGGACGGTGGTGAGCAGCCCCATCGCGTTGGAGCCCTTGCCGTACCGGACGGGCTCGATGTGGGTGTTCCCGTCCGGGTGGATGGAGGAGGTGATGGCCACGCCCTGGGTGAGGGCCTCCTCCGGTGGCGGCACGCGGCGGCTCATCGCGCCGACCAGGGCCTCGGAGTTGGTCCTGGTCAGATGGCCGAGCCTGGGGGACAGGCGCGGCAGGGTCCCGGAGGCGCGCATCCGGTGCAGCAGGTTCTGGGTGCCCCAGGTGCCGGCGGCCACCACGACCTGGCCCGCGGTGAACGTGCGGGCGCCGCCCCTGCGCCGCCCGGTGGGGACGGTGTCGACGGCGAACCCGCCGCCGGGCAGTGCGCGGACGCGCTCGACCGTGGTCAGCGGGTGGATCCTCGCCCCGTCCCGCTCGGCGAAGTACAGGTAGTTCTCGGTGAGCGTGTTCTTGGCGCCGTGGCGGCAGCCGGTCATGCACTCGCCGCACTGGGTGCAGGCCCTGCGGTTGGGTCCGGCGCCGCCGAAGTAGGGGTCGCCGACCGGTGCTCCGGGCCCGCCCCGGTTCCCCGCGCCGTCCCGGCCGTCGCCGAAGCACACGCCCACGGGGGTGAGGCGGAACGAGTCCGCCACGCCCATCTGCTCGCCGACGGCCCGCAGGGCGCGGTCGGAGGGGGTGAGGGTGGGGTTGGTGCGGACCCCGAGCATGCGCCGGGCCTGGTCGTAGAAGGGCGCCAGTTCGGCCTTCCAGTCGGTGATGTGCCGCCACTGCGGGTCCTCGAAGAAGGGGTCCAGCGGGTGGTAGAGCGTGTTCGCGTAGTTGAGCGAGCCGCCGCCCACGCCTGCCCCGCCCAGGATCATCACGTCGCGGAGCAGGTGGATGCGCTGGATGCCGTACAGGCCGAGCCGGGGCGCCCACAGGAAGTTCCTGAGGTCCCAGGAGGTGGAGGGCAGTGTCTCGGGGGTGAAGCGGCGTCCGGCCTCCAGGACGCCGACCCGGTACCCCTTCTCGGTGAGGCGCAGGGCGCTGACCGACCCCCCGAACCCGGAGCCGATCACGACGACGTCGTATTCGTGCTGTTCGGAGGTGGTCTCGGGGTGGTGGGCGGCAGCGTTCGTCGTGCGCTGAGGGGACACGTGGGACCTCTCTTCGGATCAGGCGTCGCGATCCCGTAGTGCGCCGGATACGAGTCTGCAACGTCAAAGACGCCAACTAGAAATGTGACATTTTCTATTGTAACGTTCATCACTACCGCCGAGTAGGTGTGTTCATACAACACGCGAGGCGCGCATCGGCGCAACCCCTCACCCCCCATCGCCGCCCCGCGCGGCGAAGCTCTGGAGGTATCCATGTCCATGGCTTCCCATGAGGCGCCCGAGGCGTCCCGGGACGTGGCCGAACACGGCGGGGGCGGAACGCGCTGGCGCCGCTTCGCGCTCATCGCGGTTCCCGGCCTCACCGCCGCCGCCGTTCTGGGCGGCATGACCACTCAGGGGCTCCTGGCCGCCTCGTTCGCCGTCTCCGGCGACAACTTCAAGATGTCCGCCGACCGGTTCGCCGGTACCGGGTTCCAGCAGTACGGGGACGTGGCCTCCTCCGCGGACGGCTCCGAACGGGCGGTGGGCCTGTCCGCGGTCAACAGCGCCGAACTGGACAACCTGTGCATGTCCGCGCTGATGGACCTCGGGATCGGCGAGGCCACCCTGCTCATCAACGCCGGCGAGGGCACCCCGGTGGAGGGCACCGACCTCGTCTTGGACATCGAGCAGTTGCGGGGCGACGCCGAGTTCAGCGAGATCGAGATCGGCCGGGACGCCAGCACCCTGGACCAGGTCGAGGGGGCCCAGGGCCCTCAGGGCGGCTTCGGGCTGCAGTCCGACTCCATCACCGTGTCGGACATGGAGCTGACCACATGGGCGGTCACCTCCGGTTCGCTGCGCCTGAGCGGCCTCAGCCTCAAGGTCCTGCCCGGCGACCACGAGTGCTTCTGATCCCATGGCCCACGCACTCGACCTACTGCGCGCCGGATGGGGCCGCTTCCGTTCGTGGAGGCGCACCCGCCCGTTCTGGGGCGGCCTCCTGCTGGTGGCCGCGGGCGTCGAGATCCTGATCGCCCCCGCCGCCCAGAGCCTGATCATCCCGATCGACCTGATCATCTACGCCGGCATCGCCGGTGTCTCGGGGACCCTCATCGGGGCCCTGCTGACCGCCGTGGGTGTGTTGAGCTGGCTCCAGACCGCCCAGCACACGTTCTTCGGGATCGTCGGGCTCATGCTTGCGCTCGTGTCCTTCGTGACGTCCAACTTCGGTGGGTTCGTCATCGGCATGCTGCTTGGGATCATCGGCGGTGCGCTCGTCTTCGCGTGGGCTCCCGACGTGCGGCGGCGCCCGCGCGGGCGCCGCCGCACGCGCTCCCGGGCCGACGCCGGCGAGGGGTACGGCGGCGGGGAGCCCGCAGGGGAGGGGAGCGGTACCGACGGCGGCGGGGGCGTCCGTCCCCCGGCAGGGCACCGGCCGCTGGCGGCGGTGGCCCTGCCGGGGGCGCTGGCGCTGCTGCTGGCCTCGGGCCCCGCACCGGCCTCCGACTTCTGGGACTGGCTCTTCCCGGACAGGGAGGACCCGGAGGAGGCCGTCGACCCGAGCGCGGACCCCTCCGACGGCCCCACCGCTCCTCCCTCCGCCGCACCCTCGGGCGAGCCCTCGGCCGACGTGCCCCCCTCGGCGGAGCCGACCGGACCCGCCGGGGACGAGGACACCGAGGAGGACGCCGACGCCCCTGCTGAGGAGGAGGCCGGAGGGGCCGCCGAGGACTGCCCGATCCAGCAGGACGGTGCGCTCACCCCGGTGGAGACCGAGGAGGAACTGGCCGAGGCCGTGACCGCCTGCCAGGCCGCCGAGGCGGCAGGGGAACTCCCCGAGGTGCAGGCGGAGGTGCGCTACGACTGCTTCACCGGGTCGACCCGCACGTCCGGCCTGACCTCGGACGTGCTCCTGATGCACAGCGCCAGCTACGGCGGCGTCGTCGAGTGCCCCACGGCCGACGGCGTACGGCGCTACATCCGGCTCGACATGAGCCGGGCGGACTTCACCGGGGCCGAACTGTGGTTCCAGGACGCCGGGACCCGGATGAGCCTCGGACTGCCGCAGATGACGATGGACGGCGACGTGCACATGCACATCACCCGAATGCAGGTCACCGTCCTCGGCCTGGTGCCGCTCGACCTCACCCCCGATGACCCGCTGCTACCGCTGCTGGAGCTGCTGCCCCTGCTCTCGGCACTGGGCGTCCCCGTCACCGACGTGGACGTGGCCCAACCCATGGCCGCCACCGACCACATGTCCATCCCCGGACTGAACTCGCAGCACACCGGGTCCTGACGGCACGCGCACCGGGGGGCGGGGCGCCGCGGCGCCCCGCCCCCCGGCCGCCGTCAGCGTCCGGAGACCAGACGGCTGGGCCGCCCCACGTGGGACACGTACAGCGCGTCCCTGGCCCGAGTGGCGGCCACGAACAGCAGCGTCCGCTCCCGCTGGTAGGCGTGCTCCAGGGCCACCTGGTCGCCGTCGGCCGCCTCGATCGCCGCCTTGGGCGGGAGCAGGTGGTCGCTGACCCCCAGCAGGGCCACACAGCGGAACTCCTGCCCCTTGAGCCGGTGCATCGTGCCGATCCGCACCGCGGAGCCGTCCCCGGGGCCCTCCAGCGGGGCGGTGCGCACGCCCCCGGCCTCCAACTCCTTGGCGACGGCGCGCACCACCCACTGGTTGCGCCCGGCCACGGCGATGTCGGCGGGCGCGACCCCGGCCTCCAGCCACCCCCGGATCCGGCTTCCGAGCGCGGAGAGCTCCTCGGCGCGGTCGGCGCACGCGCGGACCACCGGCCGCGGTCCGTGCAGCAGCGACCGGAAGCCCGCCAGGGTGTCGGCGTCGTCGTCCATGCCGAGCGCGGCGCGCCTGCCCAGGATCGGGATGCTCCAGTCCAGGATCTCCTGGGTCACGCGGTAGCTGACCCGGAGCCTGCGACCGCGTCCGCGCACGTTGATCCCCAGCGAGGCCAGTGAGACGCGGTTGTCGGAGACGCGCTGGTGCGGGTCGCCGACGATGAACAGGTCGTCGGGGCCCTCGGGTACCGCCGCCCTGAGCATCCGCCACTGGGCCGGGTGCAGGTCCTGGGCCTCGTCGACCACCGCGTGCCGGAACAGGGGTTCGCCGCCTTCCAGCAGCCGGGCCGCCTCGGCGGCCAGCTGGGGCCGGGACCACAGCCCCTCGACGCGCATGGCGCCGACGTAGCGCCGCACGGTCTCCCACACCTGGCGGCGGTGCTCGGGCGCCAGGTGCTGCACCCGGCCGTTGCGGTCGCAGCGGATGTACTGCGGGAGTTCCTCCAGGTTCTGGGCGAGCAGGACCTGTTCCCACTCGTCGGCCAGGAACCGGCCGGAGAAGGGGAGGCCGTCGGCGACGGCCAGCGCGCGCCAGCGCTGGGCCAGTTCGTCCCCGTCGATCAGGCGCGGGGCGACGCCGGAGCGGGCCGTGGCCACGGAGCCGGCCAGACCGTCGATCGTGGACACCCGGACCCGTGCCCGGGTTCCGGGGGCGGGCAGCAGTTGGTCCAGGCGCTCGGACAGGGTCTGTGCGAGCGTGCGGTTGTCGGTGGTGAGCAGGATCGACGCGCGCGTGCTCTCGGGGCGGGCGGCCGCGTCCCGTGCCGCCAGGTGGGCGGCCCGGTGCAGGGCGATGACGGTCTTCCCGGTGCCGGGGCCGCCGGTGACCTGTACGGAGCCGTTGAAGTGGGCCTCGGTGAGGGCGTGCTGCTCCGGGTGGAGGCTGATCCGCCACTGGTCGAAGGGTGCCCTCAGGGCTCCGGCGAGCTCGGGCGGGCCGGTGGGCATGGGATCGGCGCCTCCGGCGGCCGGTGCGCCCGGGCGCAGGCTCCGGGCGAAGGTGAGCGCCTCCTCGTGCGGGCGCACGGCGAGCAGGCGGTAGTGCGGCTCCTCCGCAGCCCCGTCCTCCGCGGAGTCGGGCAGGACGACGCCGAACCAGTCGGGGGCGATGCCGAGGACCCGTACACGGGGATCGGCGGCACCCTCGACGGGTTCCAGCTCGGGGTCGTCGCCCGCCTGGCAGGCGCGCATCGCGGTCAGCGTGTGTAGCTGAACCTCGGGCGTGAGGCGGGTGAAGTCGCTGAGAAACGTCGGGGCGATCGCAAGGGCGGTCACGTCGTGTGGTCCTCCGGTCTTCGACCAATGGGGCGGGTGTGCGTGTGCGGTCGGAACGGACGGTGTGGAGCGAGAGGAAGCCGGCCGGTGGCCTCTGTACAGGAAGGATGCTCGCGGTGGAATTCCGGCAAACGCCGTTCGAGGGTCGATCCGCGACATCCGTGATAGCCGTTTTCATTCCGTCATCAGTACAGGTGGAAGCGGTTTTTACGGAAGCCCGTTCGATGGGGTTGGGCGGCTCTTCCGCAACGGGTTCCGGGGGTCCGCCTGACCTGGGGTTCTCTCGCGGGCTCTGCTGTCCGTAAATGGGTTAATGGACTGTCTGAAATGCGAGAAGCGGGGGTGCGCCCCTGAGTCGCGGATCGGGGTCCGGGGAGGTGGAAGCGGCTCCGGAGGCGTGCGCGGTGCGGAGTGCCGTCCTGGGGCCGCAGGGGGCGAACCCGGACATGCGGCAGGACCGAAACCCGGATCGGTGCGGGGCGCGATGACGGGATCGTGGCCGGATCAGGACACACGGGTGCGCGGAAGGGCCCGGGCAGATCGTGGGCGGATGCGCCCGCTCCGCGCGGCCCAGGGCTCTGCCGAGGTCCGTCCTGCCTCGGCAGAGCCCTCAACCGCACCGCAAGCCGGCACCCGGTTCCGGCATGGCCACGGTAGGCGAGCCCGCTCCGCACCTGCCGGGCGCCCCAGAGCAGGGCCTGGAGGCAGCCGGCGGAGCGCGGAGCCCGCCACCACAGGTAACTCTCGGACACCCGTCCACCCGGTCCGCGGCGTGCGCGATGATGGGTGCGCCCATGCCGACGGAGAGAAGGGGGCGCTGTGGCCGTGTGGATCGCTGCGGCCGGGGCCGGTGCGGGGTTCCTGGCGCTGGCCCCGCTGGCATGGACCTACCTGGCCAGCGCGGGCCGCCGCAAGCGCGCCGACCGTGTACCGCACCGGCCGGTCGCCGTCGTCCTCGGCGCCGCGGCCTGGCCCGAAGGGCCCTCACCGCTGCTCGCCCGCCGACTCGACCTCGCCGTCCGGCTCTACGACGAGCGCCGGGTCGACGCCGTCATCGTCTCCGGGGACAACCGCGAGGTCTCGCGCCGGGAGACCGACACCATGACCCGTTACCTCGTGGCCCGCGGCGTCCCCGCCGACCGGGTGCGGGCCGACCCCCACGGGTACCGCACCTGGGACACCTGCGTGCGCGTGCGCGAGCTCTTCGGCGTCGACGCCGCCACCATGGTCACCCAGGCCTTCCACCTCCCGCGCACCGTCGCGCTCGCCAGGGCCGCCGGGATCGACGCCGTCGGCGTCGGCGACGCGAGCCTGGGCGCCCGTCGGCGCTCCACCGTCATCGGCTACGCGCGTGAGGCCGGGGCCGCACCCAAGGCCCTGCGCGACGCCCTCCTGCGCCCCGCCCCCGCCGAGACCGGGCCCTGACCCGCCGCACCGGAGCCCGGTTCGCCGGGGCCGTGGCCGGGCGCGATAATCGGCCCATGAACGCGACCACGGGAAACGACGCGAACAGTGTGGACTGGGCCGCCCTGGCCCCCGAGGGCGGTGAGCGCATCCCCGACCTCCTGGCCTCGCTCGCCGGGAGCGACGCGGCGCTCTCCGACCTCCACGACATCATCCGCTACCCGGAGCCCGGCCACCTCGCCGCGCCCGCGGCGGTCGGCTTCCTGGTCGACACCGCCTGCTCCCCGCAGACCCCGGCCGCCGACCGCTGGCGGCCGCTCAGCCTCCTACTCGAGCTGGTCTGCGGCCACGCCGAGGAGTGCCTGCCCGCGCCCCGGAACCTCGCGCTGTGGCGGGACGAGGTCGCCTGGGTGGCCGCCACCGACCGTGAGAAGGCGCTCGACCAGTACCGCGCATGGATCGCGGAGGCCGCCGACGAGCAGGAGTTCCACCGCCTGAGCGACCGGCTCGCCGTCCTGGAGCGGCCGGAGGGGGCCCAGGTCCTGCGAGCCGCGCTCGACACCTACGAGGCGGTCCTCGCACGAGCGGGCGACCTGGCCGCCCTCCTCAAGGACCCTGCCGACCGGGGCGGCATGGACCGCGCGGCCGAGTGGGCGAGCTACGTGCTCGCCTTCCTGCCCGACGACGCCGAGCGCATCGCCGCCGAGATCACCGGGGCCTCCCAGGTCCTGCTCGCCAAGGACCTGCGCTCCGCACCCCGGCCCCCCGCCAACCTGCGCGAGGCCATGGCCGGCACGGACGGCGGGGAGCCGCTGCCCGCCGAACTCTTCGCCCTGGGCATGCTGGCCGACCCCCGCGACACCGACACCACGGTCGCCCTCGCCCACCAGATGGCCGGGGGCAACCTCTACAACTCCTTCGCCGCCTCCGTTGCCATGGTGCTCCTCCACGGGGAGGACACCCCCCGCGAGGCCCTGCGCCGGATCGGCCGGGGCGGTGGCACGTCCACGGGCTACGAGGGGCTGTTCAACGAGTCCTGGCCGCACTGCGGAACCCGGTCACCGCAGGTCCTGGGGTTCCTGGCTCTCGGCCGCGCCGGGACGCGGGCCCGCCGCCTGCGCCTGGACATGCTGCCCGGCCTCCTGGAGAAGGAGGAGGATTCCCGCGCACTGGTGGCCGGTGTCGCCTTGGAGACGGCGCTCGGCCCCCGTTCCAGGGGCTTCACCGCTCAGGAGCACGTCGAGGCCGACTACGGCGAGGACACGCTCAAGGTCCTGTGGGCCGTCGCCGAACTCCCGGCCTCCGCGTGGGAGGACGAGGAGTTCACCGCCACCCTGCGCGCGTGGGCGCTGCCGACCGACCGCGAGGAGTTCTGCGCCCTGGCCGGGGTGGAGGCCGGCCCCGGGGAGGCCGAGGAGACCGCCCCCGCGCCCCCCGCGCCCGAACCCGGCCTGTTCGGGCGCCTGTTCGGCGGTCGCTAGGCGGAGAGGGCGTCGTCGACCCCGGTCTCGTAGGGGCCGAGGAACCGGGGGTCCGGCGTGAACACCGCGTCGACCACCGCCGCCGCGGTCGCCGGTACCTCCCGGAACCAGCCGTAGACCGTGGCGAAGGTCCGCTCCCGGAGGCTGGAGTCGGCCACCCCCACCGCGTCGATGCCCGCCGAACGGCACAGCAGCACCGCACGCGGCAGGTGGAAGTCCTGGGTGACGACCGTGGCCGCCTCCACCCCGAACACCCGGTGTGCCCGGGTGCATGAGTCCCAGGTGTCGAAGCCCGCGTAGTCGGCCACCACGCGGTCGGCGGGCACCCCGGCGTCGATCAGGTACGCGCGCATCGTGTCGGGCTCGTTGTAGTGCTCCACGCTGTTGTCCCCGCTGACCAGGATCGCCCGCACCCGGCCCGCGGAGTAGAGCGCTGCGGCGGTGTCCAGGCGGCGGGCCAGCAGCCTGCTCGGCAGCCCGTCCGGGCGCACCCCGGCCCCCAGGACCAGGGCCACGGGACGCTCGGGCACCGTATCGGCGGGGTGGCGGTCGCCGGCGGTGGAGGCGAGGGTCCACAGGAACGGGGCGCAGCCCGCCGCCACGGCGACGGCGCACAGGGCGGCCATGCCCCGCAGCCCCAGCCGTTCCAGGGCCGTGCGGACGGCTTTCAGGGGGGAGGAAGCGGAGGTCGTCACGTCCGGGAAGACGAGCCGCACCGCCGAGAGGTTCCCGCGCCGGAGCCGCAGCGGCCCGCTCACCCCGGACCGTGCTCGACGCCGAGCGCGGCGAGTGCCCCGCGCACGCGGCCCCTGGCGGCCGCCAGCGCCCGCGCGGCCCGGTCGGCGTCCGCCCCTGACAGGAGCGACACCAGGGCCGCGCGGGTGTCGCCTCCGGAGCGGGCCAGCGCCCGCGCGCACACGTGCTCCTCCAGCCCGGTCGCCTCCGTCAGGATCGCCACCACCCGCCCGCGCAGCTTGCCGTTGGTGGCGTCGACCCCCACCATCAGGTTCGAGTACGTGCGTCCCATCCGCACCATGACGGCGGTCGAGAAGGCGTTCAGCGCCAGCTTCTGCGCCGTGCCCGCCTTCATCCGGGTGGACCCCGCGATCACCTCCGCGCCCGTGTCCATCCCCACGTGCACGTCCACGCCCGCGGCCAGCGGAGCGTCCGGGTTCGCGCTGATGAGCACCGTGGCCGCCGCGTGCTCCCGGGCGGCCTCCAGCGCACCGCCCACGTACGGGGTGCGCCCGCTCGCGGTCAGCCCCACGGCGAGCGAACCCGGAGCCAGCCCCGCCGCGTCGGCCCGGCCGGCGGCCCGGTCGTCCTCGGCCCCCTCCGCCGCGCGCGCCAGAGCACCGCCGCCGCCCGCGTGGTGGGCCACCACCCATCCGGGCGGCACACCGTAGGTGGGCGGCAGCTCGGCCGCGTCCTGGGCGGCGATCCGCCCCGAGGTGCCCGCGCCGAAGTAGTGGACGGCCGCGCCCGACTCCAGCGCCGCCACGGCCAGTTCCACGGCGCGGGCCAACTCCGGCAGGACCGCCGCGACGGCCCCCGGCACGGCCTGGTCCTCGGCGTTGATCCGCCGCAGGACCTCCAGGGCCGGGAGCAGGTCGATGTCGCGGGTCCCGTCGTTGCGCTCCTCGGTCGGCGAGCGGACGACCACGGCGTCACCGCCCTCCGCGCCGCCCCGATCCGGGGCCGTGCCCCGGGAGCCGTCCCCGCGCACGGCGTCCTCCCCTTCGGTCCGCACCGGCCACCTCCCCGTCACCCGGTGGTACGCAGTCCCCTGACTGCTTCGCGAGTGGTCTCCAAGGCACCGCGGCTCTCGGCCCGGCGGCTCTGCGCCACCCCCACGAAGAGGCAGTCCACGACCGTCAGTTGCGCGAGCCTGCTCGCGGTCGAGCCCGAACGGAAGGTGGTCTCCCGGGCCGCGGTCGTCAGCACGTGGTCGGCTCGGCCGACGGGGGACCGGGGGAAGTTGGTGACCGCCACCGTCCGAGCGCCGCGCCTTCCCGCCTCGGCGAGCGCGCGCACGGTGTCCAGGGTGGTGCCTGTGTGGGAGAAGCCCAGGGCCACATCGCGCCCGTCGAGCAGGGCCGCGCTGGTGAGCATGGCGTGCGCGTCCGTCCAGGCGAAGGAGGTCAGCCCGATCCGGTGCAGCTTCCGCCGGAGGTCGGCTCCCACGAAGCCACTCGCTCCCACCCCGTACACGTCGATCCGGCGGGCGGTGGCCAGCGCGTCGACGACCGCGCGCAGGACGTCGACGTCCAGCGCGGCACCGGTCTCCTGCACGGCGCGCGCGTCGGTGGCGGTGATCTTGCGGACCACCGTGCTCAGGCGGTCGTCCGGGTGGATGTCGCCCACGGGTTCGGGGGCGCCGGAGCGGGCGCCGCTGGTCCGGCCGACCTCGGTGGCCAGGGCCAGGCGCAGTTCGCGGTAGCCGCGGAAGTCAATGGTCCGGCAGAACCGGATCACGGTGGCCTCGGAGGTGGCGCAGTCCCCGGCGAGCCGGGTGATGGAGGAGGCGGCCACCCGCCCGGGGTCGTCGATGACCCGTTGGGCGACCCTGCGTTCGGCGGGGGCGAGGGAGGGCAGCAGTGACCGGATGCGCAGGACGATGGTGGGCACGGGGGACCCGGCCCCCTCCCAGGAGGTGCGGTCGACCGGAGACTGCGAAGTGTGCGCCATGGACGAAAGTTTCTTTCGGGCGTAGGGCGGGCGTCAACGGGGGGAAGGGAAACAGCGGGGAAACCCAGGATTCCAAGGGATCCGAGCGGGGCGGACGCCGGGGTGCCGGTTGCGGAGCGCGGGAGGACACCAAGAGTCGGTCGTGAATTCGGCTGGATCCGGGCCGGGGGGTGCTCACAGGGCGTGTGAGTCGCTAGTGTCGAACACATGACTCAGAACCATGACCCCAACACCGACCCGGCGGGGAACACCCAGCACTTCCGCCGGTTCGTCGATGAGAACCCCGCGGCCGAGGAGCCCGAGCACCGCCCGGTGCTGCCCATCGTGCTCATCGCGGTCGGGGTGCTCCTCGCCGTCGCCGTGGCGGTCGCGCTGTTCGTGACTCTGACCTGACCGGCCGCGCCCGCCGCCGCGAACGGTGATACGGTCCGGGCCGGGAAAACGTTCGCGGCCGCCCTCCGCTGCTGCTAAAGTCGTATGTGTCGCCAGCGGGGACGCTTTCCCTGCGCTCAGCGGCGGCGAGCGTCATTAGCTCAGTTGGCAGAGCAGCTGACTCTTAATCAGCGGGTCCGGGGTTCGAGTCCCTGATGACGCACCGGTGGACACCTCCCGGTCGGCCGGGAGGTGTCCGCGGCGCGGTGTGGTACACCACGCGCTGCGGGATGGTTCGAGCGGCTTCGGCCATCCGGTAGAGTTGTTCCCGTCGCCGAGGGGGACCGAAGAGTTTACCCGAGGTAATACGCGTCATTAGCTCAGTTGGCAGAGCAGCTGACTCTTAATCAGCGGGTCCGGGGTTCGAGTC
>NZ_JBHMIV010000024.1:0-69381 GCF_048060475.1 Nocardiopsis sp. LOL_012
CCGGGCCCCGGCCGTGTGCGGTGGGTGGGGGGTCGAAGGCGCACGGTGGCTCCTCGGGGGGGTGCGGCCCCCGGGCGGTAGCGGGTCCCGCCCGGGGATCTGGGGGGTTGACTGAGCGCTCCTCAGTCGGCGCGCGCCGTGAACGTAACACGGCTCACACCCACCGCAATCGGCGTAATCACCGGGGAATGCGATCGCTTCGTTCATCGAACGGAGACCGAAACGCCACCGAATCGAGTTCTATTCGGGGTGGAAGCTCAGGTCAGCAGCAGAGCGGCCCCGGCCAGCAGCGCCGCGCCCAGCAGCACGGCGAGCAGGAGGACGGTGCGTCCGCTCGCGCCGCGCAGGCGCAGGGCGAGGGCCAGCGGTCCCAGGGGGAGGTTCCTGTCGGTCTTGTCGTTCATGGCGAGCTCCTCAAAGGTGTGGACGGATTCCGGAGCCGGTCGGGCGGTGTCGTCTCGCAGCGCGTCGCGCAGCCGCAGCAGTTCCCGGCGGCGTGCCCGCGCCCGCGCCAGGAGGAGTCCCGCCGCCGCGATGAGGACGGCCCCGGCCAGGGCGACGGTCAGCGCGCCGGCTGGGGTGGCGCGCGCCGCCGCCAGCGCCGTCCCGGCCACGGCGGTCGCCGAGGTGGCCGCCAGGGCGAGCCCCGAGCCCAGGACCCGGTCCCGGGCGAACATGGGCCGCCGCCTGCTCAGCACCCAGGCGGCGAAGGCGGCCCAGGCCAGCCCGATAGCGATCAGCGCGGCGAAGGCGGCCTGGGTCCGCGCGGGGAGCGTCCCCGGTTCGGTGGCCCACAGCACCGCGATCAGGGCCGCCCCGCACCCGCCCGCCAGCCCCACGGCCACGTGCCGCATCCGGGAGCCCAGCGAGACCTCTGAGGCGAGCGCGTTCCGGAGTTCGCCGGGTACCTCGCGCCGCTCCACCGGGTTCTGCTCGTTCATGACTGGTATCCCCTCTCGACAAGGACGCCGCGCAGCATGCGGCGGGCGCGGTGCAGCCTGCTCTTGACCGTTCCGGGCGGCACGCCGAGGATCTCGGCACAGTCGGCCAGCGGCAGGTCCTGGAGGTGGAACAGGACCAGCACCTCCCGTTCCAGGGGTGGCAGCCCGCTGAGACCGGCCTCGACCTGCATCGCGGTGAGCACGCCGCCGAACGGGTCGTCTCCGGCCGCGACGTCCTCCGGCTCCTCCGCCAGGGTCCGCGGATCCCGGTAGGCCCGCCGCAGGTGGTCGGTGACCGCGCGCCGGGCGATGGTGAACAGCCAGGGGGCGAACCGTTCCGGTCGGCGCAGACGCGGCAGGCCGCGCAGCACGGCCACCCACGCCTCCTGGGCGAGGTCGTCGGCGAGGTCCGAGGAGTCGGCCACGCTGCGCAGGTAGCGCCACAGCGGGGCGTGCCAGCGCTCCACCAGTTCGCGGAACGCCTCGCGCTCGCCGAGCTGGCAGCGCACCACCAGCAGACCGTCACGCCGTTCGTCGCCGCTCACCGCACCTCCCTGTTTCCGTGCCGCCTCTCACCCCGACAGTCGGAGGCGGGGACGGAAAGGTTCACGGCCGTGGCCCAGAGCCGGACACACGTCGAGCCCCGAGAGCGCGACTCTCGGGGCTCGGGCGTCTGGGGTCAGGAGTGGGCGGAGGGGTTCTTGAGGGAGGAGACGAAGGTGCTCCACTCCCCCGAGGCGAAGGTCAGGTGTCCCAGGTCGGGCCGCTTGGAGTCGCGTACGAGAGAACGGAACTCGGTTTCCGCCACCTCGACGCACTCCTTGCCACCGCCGCTGTAGCTGCTCTTCCGCCAACCCGCCACTTCGACGCAGTTGTTGGCCGCGCCGCTGTAGGACGACTTACGGAAGACCAGATCTCTGAGCACGAATACCTCACTCCAACTGCGACATCACCGTCTCCAGGAGCTTGACCGACTCGGCAGCGCTCAAGGCGGAGCCTTGCAGGTGTCCGAAGACAGCGTTGTAGCGCGTCAGCTCTGCCGTTGTCTCCATCATCAAGCTTGCGGTATAGGTCTCAGCGTAGGCCAAACTGGGATCAAGCGCCGCAGGGAAGTCCAGGATCACGAACGAGCCCACGAGCGCCGCGTGTTCACCGGCACCAAAAGGCACGACTTGGATCGTGATGTTGTGCCGAGCGGCCATGTGGATGAGGTGCTGAAGCTGCTTCCGCATGACCTCGGGGCCACCGATCCGGCGGCGGAGCGCTGCTTCATCCAGCACCGCCCACAGCTCAGGCGGGTCGAAGCGGTTGAGAATCTCCTGCCTGCGCAGTCGCGCGGCCACCGCGCGTTCGATGACGTCAGGCTCGTGCACTTGGCCGCCTCTGAACACCGCCTCGATGTACTCGGGTAGCTGGAGCAGCCCTGGCACGACTTGGCACTCATATGTCCGAATTATTCGCGCTTCCGTCTCGAAGTCCGGAAGCAGGTCTGTGAAGACGTCCTTGTACTTACTCCACCAGCCCCGCTGTTTGGCATCCCTGGCCAGCTTTTCCAAAGCCTCACGAACCTTGGGATCGTGCACCCCATAGACCTCACAGAGCACAGCCAGGTCCTGGACGGTGACGTTCTTCCGCTCGCCGAGTTCGATCTTGGTGACCTTGCTCTGCGGCCAGCCTGCTCGCCCCGCAGCCTGCGCGGCGGTCATGCCACAGCTCTCCCGCAACCGCCTCAGCTCGGCCGACAAGCGCCGCCTTCGCACACTCGGGCTGTAGGGCAGACGGTGCTCCATCTCAGGCTCCACCTCGACTAAAGTTTGGATAATCCTTTGATTCTCTTGATCAGCCGAATGATCCATGCAAGCATGATCTTACTGTTCGCTCATCCTATGCTTCCCTCCGTAGGTGGGGATGGTGAACGTGAAAACGGCCCTGCCCGGGTGCGGACACACCCGGGCAGGGCCTGAGCCCACAACCTGAAGAGACCAGGTGAGGACCTGTGAACGAGCGTAGTACCCCCGCCCACTCCCCTCTGAGCGACCCCGGGACGCGGCGCTTCCTGGGCCGCTTCCCGGCCGCGCTGACCTCGGTCGGCGAGGCCCGCCACTGGCTGCGGCAGCGGCTGGACCTGGGACGGGTTCCCGAGACTCCCCGCCACGACGCCCTGCTGATCCTCAGCGAGATCGCCACGAACGCCCTGCTGCACGCCCCCTCGGGACGCACGGGCGGGGGCCTCCTCGTCTCGGTGTTCCTGCACGCGCACGGCCTGCACGTCGCGGTCCGCGCGACCAGCGGTCCGGACATCCCGCACCTGGAGGTCGTGCCCGCCGAACCCGACGCCGAGCGGGGGCGCGGCCTGTTCCTCGTCGAGAGCCTCGCCCACACGTGGGGCGTCGAGCGCACCCGGAGCGGCGGCCCCTGCGTCTACTTCAGCCTGGCCTGGCCATCGCCCCGGCCGGAGCCGCTCCGCACCACCGGCCAGGCCCTCCCCCGTCCCCGGGTCGCCGCCGACGACGTGTGCGGACGGTGAGCCCGGCCGAACACCGACGCTGAACCGATCGGCGCCGCAGCCCCGTGGGCTGCGGCGCCCTACTCAGCCAATGACCATCGGGTACTGGATGCTGGGACTCCACGGCGCGGCGGGGCACGCGCGTGTGACAGCTCAGTTCCTGATGGGAAAGACGCACCATGATGAGGAGAAGCCACCCGTCAGGCTCTCCCCCTGAACCCGTGATACGTGATGGGCTGGAGAGCATGCGTGAGGAAAAGGGCCCCGACGCTCTCAAGGAGACCCACCACAACCTCCAGGGCGCACTGGCCGCCGCAGACATCAAACGGATCGTACGCGCGTCGCATGAGGGCGATGGGGACGAAGTGGAACGGATACGACAAAGATACATGGATGGATAGTCCGTAAGTGGCCATAAGCCCTACGGCACAAGGCTTTCGTGTTAGCTTCGGATCGCCGGTACCACCCTCTGCGATGTCCGATCGGAGCGTCATGGAACTGGAGTTGCTGGCCAAGGACGACAAATCAGGCGGCAAAGGATGCCCGTCCGTCTACCTCAATGACACGGGTGAGTTCGTCGTTCAGGGCACAGCTCTGGACAACGACACCCTGGCGAAATTGCAGAACCCACTACCGGGCGAGACCGCCGTCCGCATCTCACCCGAGGTCGTCCTCAAGGCGGCCGAACTCTACCGACAGCGGCAGGCATGATGGCCTCAGGGAGCACAGCGCGCCCTCTCAGCGAGAGCGAGTTCGACCGACTCTTCGAAGAGTGCCGGTACACGGCCTTCCGTCTGGAGACCCTCCAGGTGTACGACGTCGGCTACGAGGAAGAGGCGTTCCGCCGCTTCCTCAATGACGGCGGCTCGGTCACCAACTCAGCACATGAGGAGTGGGTTCGCCTGGTCAGCGGCGATCGCCGCTTCCGTCGCGTTCATGTGGTGACAGAGCCCTTGACGGACTACGTGCGCTTCGAATCAGTCTGGGCCTACCGGGCCAATGTCAAAGCCGGGGAGGATGTCAACATCCTGCCAGTTACCGAAGGGTCCTGGCCGGAAGGCATCCCTCACACCGATTACTGGCTCTTCGATTCCCATCAGCTCGTACTCATGAGCTACGACCTCGACGGACGAATGCTCACACCCGAACTCGTGACCGATCCTGACCAGGTTGTCGAGGCCAACGTGGTTCGCGACCGGGCCCTGCACGCGTCCATCCCCTTCAGCAAATACCAGAAGCGCTTCGACGACGATATGCGGCCACTGTGACCTCCTCTGACATCGGCGGAACGGCCAACACCTTCGACGGTTCCGCCGGGACCGTAGTACAGGCAGGCGTCGTCCAGGGCGATGTACACATCAACCAGAGGAGCTGGGACCCAGCACCGGTTCCACGACAGCTGCCCATGGGCGCAACAGGATTCGTGGACCGTACCGAGCATCTGAAGGCTCTGGACACGCTCTTCGCCTCAGCTCAGGATTCCGTCGCTGTCGCTGCGCTGGCGGGTCCACCAGGTGTGGGCAAAACAGCTCTTGCTCTGCACTGGGCGCGTGGTGCCCGAAAGCACTTCACCGATGGTGATCTGTACGTCCATCTACACGGACACACCCCGGGCATACGCACCGAGGTATCCCAGGCACTCGGCACCCTGCTTCGAGCCTTGCGAGTGCCGCCTGAGCACATACCGGTGGATCTCGACGGCCGGTCGGCGCTCTACCGCTCTCTCCTCGATGGCAAACGTTTCCTGATCCTCGTCGAGGACGCACTCAACGCCGACCAGGTACGGCCACTGCTGCCCGCCTCTCCTGGCAACATGGTGCTCGTCACCAGCCGTAGCACGCTCTCCGGTCTCATCGCGCGTGACGGTGCACGACGGTTCTCACTGAGCGTGCTCCCAGCGGCCGACTCCCTCTCCTTGCTCAGGCACGCCCTCGGACCGCGTGTGGATACCGATCCGTACCTGGCTCGCCAACTCGCCGAACACTGTGCCCACCTACCGCTGGCTCTGCGAGTGGCGGCAGAGCGCCTCGCCGACCGGCCCGATTCCGGCCTGAGCGATCTCGTCCACGAGTTGGACCGTGAGGAATCCCGTCTGGACGCGCTCTCGGAGGAGGACGAGTTGAGCGACCTGCGCGCCGTCATGGCCGCTTCGTACCGAATCCTCGACGCGGAAGCCGCGCGTTTCTTCCGCCTTCTGGGCCTGCACCCCGGCCCGGAGTTCTCCACCCCGGCCGCCGCCGCGCTGACCGGAGCCGCCCCCACGCAGGCACGCCGCCTCCTGGACCGCCTCACCCGCGCCCACCTGGTGGAACGTGTGCGCGGCGACCGCTACCGGCTGCACGACCTGGTGCGGCTCTACGCCGTGGAACAGGCCCGGGAGGACGGGGAACCAGGGGAAGGCGACCGTGCCGTCCTGCGCGCCGCGCGGTGGTACACCCGGGCGGCGGCACGGGCCCAGCGTGCGGAGCACCCGCACTTCCCCACCGTGGAGGGCGAAGACGAGGGCTCCCCGCTCCCCGAGTTCGCGACCGCGGCGGAGGCGCGGGACTGGTTCGAGGACGAGCGCGCCAACCTGCTCACCGCCCAGCGCACCGCCTTCGACCTGGGCGACGACGGTACGGCCTGGCGGCTTCCCGCGAGCGTCTACCCCCTGTTCGAGCTGCACCGGCACTGGCATGAGTGGCGTGACATGCACCGGCTCGGCGTCCAGGCCGCCCAGCGGGCGGGCGACGCCTTCGGGCTGGCCCGCAACCGCCTGGGGCTGGGCGACGCCCAGTGGCTCCTCGGCGACCTCGACGCGGCGATCGCCGCGTACCGGGCGGCACTCGAAGCCAACACGGCCACCGGTGACCCCTGGATCGAGGGGTTCACCCAGCGCCAGCTCGGCGTGGTGCTCTGGGAACACGGACAGCGGGACGGAGCAGCCGAGGCACACGTGGGACGGGCACTGGAGGTGTTCCGCTCCTCCAGGGAACGGCGCGGGGAGGCGATGGCCCTGCTCAGCCTGGCCGACTTCGCCGCCGACTCCGGCGACCCGGAGCGCGCCCTCACCGACTGCGCGAGCGCCGTCGACGTGTTCGACCGTATCGGCGCGGACTGGAGCACGGCCTGGGCCCGGTGCACGCTCGGCCGTGCCCTCACGGACCTGGGCCGGGCCGAGGAAGCGGTCGGGGTCTACCGGAGCGCCATCGCCGTGTTCGAGGAGCACGGCGACGAGGACAGCCGGGCGGTCGCCCTGATCGGCATGGGCGGGGCCCTCGCCGCGACGGGTGACCCCGGCCGGGCTGGTGAGGCGCTGCGCGCCGCCCTGGACTACCTGCACGACCACGGCGATCCCCGTGCGGACGAGGTCGCCGAGCGCCTACGCGCCCTCGGCTCCGAGCCCTGATGCGGCGCCTCACCCCTCCACGTGGGCGGCGAGGTTGGCCAGGGAGGAGGCGAGCGCCTGCTCGTGGACCGCGTGGTCGATCCCCTCGGGCACACCGGTCGCCGCCACCTCCACCAGCGTCCCCTCCCGCTGCGGGGTGAGGCTCCAGACCATCGTCATCGTGCCCGCGAACGCCGGGTCCTCCGCGTCGAAGTCCACCCGCTGCACCACCCGCTCCCCCGGGACCAGTTCGGCGAACCCGGTCTCGGCGACGTCGCTGTCCTCGGTGCTCTTGCCCCGCCCGGCCTGGGACCCGGGGTAGGTGAGCACCATCCGGTAACCGCCGCCGGGCCGGGGGGCGAACCGGTCGATGTGCCCGGTCATGCCTTCGGGGGGCAGCCACGCCTCCAACGCCTTCCGCTCGGTCATCGCCGCGTAGACCGCGGCGGCGGAGGCCCGGACCAGCCTGCTCGCCCGGTCGACGCGCCGCTCGGTGCCGCCCATACCACTCACTCCCCGATCGCCGTGCTCCGTTCGCCGTCCGGTGACCGAACCTAACGGAGGGCACCGACACACGCGGACCGCCCGACCGGAGGGTTGCGGTGTGGGCGGTTCACGTGCGCGACGGGGCTCAGACCTTGCGCCAGCGGGGCACCCAGGCGCCGTCCTCCACCTCGTAGTCGCCGAACAGCGCGGGCGCCTCCTCCTTGAGGACCTCCCCGATGCGGTGGAAGAGCAGGCGGATCTCCTCCTCGGCGCCCGGCGCGGTGCGCGCCTCCAGGGTGTGGCGCAGGGTGCGCACGTTGGCGGTCCACACCAGGCCGGTGGCCACGCCCTCGGGGGCGAAGCGGCGCATGAACGAGGTCTTGTGCTTCTTCTCCGCGAACTTCACGCCCTGCTCGTCGAGCCCGAAGTGCTCGGCCATCCAGAACTGGAACTCCTCCATGCGCTCCAGCATCTCGGTGGCGCGCTTCATGAGCTCGGGGTCCTCCTCCGCCCACTCGGGGAACCAGAACGGGAGGTCGGTCAGGCGGACGAAGCGCAGCGACTCCTGCGAGACCGCCACCCCGGGGCGGTGCCGAATGATCTCATGGGTCAGCACTCTTGATACGTTGTGCAGTACAAAGCTGAAGCTGACGTGCTCCAGCACGGACCCGTGCAGGCTGGCCAGCAGGTTGCCCAGGTAGGCGTCCTGGTCCTTGCGCACCCGTGTCACGTTCGGGTTCAGCCCCGGCTCCCAGGAGCGGTAGCACAGCCGCCCCGCGAACTCGGCGAGGTTCTGCGCGTCGCCCAGGTGGGCGTCCAGCTCCCCGCGGTCGAAGCGCTCCAGCCACGCCTGGCCGCCGACCTCCCGCAGGTAGTCGGCGATCATGTCGTAGTCCACCTGCGGACGCGATACCAGGCGTACCTGCGGCTCAACCTTCTTCACAGCACCCTCTCCTCATGGCTCCCAGCCCTCGGGCACGCCACGAGGCCGCGGCCTGGGGGTTTCGGCCACGGGAGTGCATGCGGGGCTGGGCCGACTGGCCTTCCCCGAGGTTACACGCCCTGCGGGCGCGTGCTCGGCCCTATCCCCAGAACACGCGCCCACAAGCTCGTGACCTGCGTCAACTCCGGGCGAGCTCCAGCACCCGGGCGACGATGCCCTCCCCCACCGGCGCGGTGAGGATGGACTCCGGGTGGAACTGCACCGCGTACCACCGGGCCGCGGTGTCCTCGATCCCCATCACCACCGGGTGGTCGCCGTCCAGGACCGCCGTGACCTCGAAGTTCTTCACCCCGTCGGGCAGCGCGTAGGTGGAGTGGTAGCGGGCGGCGGGGAACGCACCGTCCTCCCCGGTGCCGCCCAGCAGCGTCCCGCCCTCCCCGGCGGCGGCGCCCACCAGCCTCACCTGGCCGGGCTTGCCGTGGACGGGCTCGTCCAGGGTCCGCAGCGTGCCTCCGGCGTGCTCGACCATCCCCTGCAGCCCCAGGCACACGCCGAACACCGGCAGGCGGCGCGCGGCGAGTTCGTCCAGCAGCGCCGACATCGCGAAGTCGGCGGGCAGTCCCGGGCCGGGCGAGAGCACCACCAGGTCGGGCGCGAAGCGGTCGAGCAGGGCGGGGTCGAACCCGTAGCGGACCGTGGTGACCTCCGCGCCGTGGCGGCGCACGTAGTCGGCGAGGGTGTTGACGAAGGAGTCCTCGTGGTCGACCAGCAGCACCCGCATGCCCTCGCCGGGCCGCTGGACCTCGGACGCGGCGGATGCATAGTCGGCCGAACCGTCGCGGGACGCCTCGGCCCGCTCCCCCAGTTCGAGGGTCTCCAGCAGGGCGCGCGCCTTGAGAAAGGTCTCGCGCTCCTCGGCGTCGGGGTCGGAGTCGTACAACAGGGTGGCGCCCGCCCGCACGGCGGCCACCCCGTTCTGGATGTGGGCGGTGCGCAGGGTGAGGCCGGTGTTCATGGAGCCGTCGAAGTTGACCACGCCGACGGCACCGCCGTACCAGCGGCGGGGGCTGGTCTCGTGCTGCTCGATGAAGCGCATCGCCCACGTCTTGGGCGCCCCGGTGACGGTGACGGCCCACATGTGGCTGAGGAAGGCGTCCAGGGCGTCGAAGTCGCGCCGCAGGGTGCCCTCGATGTGGTCGACGGTGTGGATGAGGCGCGAGTACATCTCGATCTGGCGGCGGCCGATGACGCGCACGGTGCCCGGTTCGCACACCCGCGACTTGTCGTTGCGGTCCACGTCGGTGCACATGGTCAGCTCGGACTTCTCCTTGACGGAGGAGAGCAGCTCCTGGATGTTCTCGGCGTCGCCGATGGCGTCCTCACCGCGTCGGATGGTGCCCGAGATGGGGCAGGTCTCCACGCGCTGGCCGGTACCGGGCTCCCCGGTGACCCGCACGAACATCTCCGGGGAGGCGCCGACCAGGTACTCGCCGCCGCCCAGGTTGAAGAAGAACTCGTAGGGGGCGGGGTTGCGCTCGCGCAGCAGTTCGTAGAAGCGGGCCGGGGAGGAGCAGCGGGCGTAGGTGCGGTGGCCGGGCACCACCTCGAACAGGTCGCCGCGGCGGAACCTCTCCTTGGCCTCGGCGACCACCTCGGCGTACGAGCCGGGCCGGGGACCCTCGGGCACGTGCGCGGCGACCACCGGAGGGGTGGGCTCGGTGGCGCGCTCCAGGCCCTCGGTCGTGGCCTCGGCCCGGTCGCCGTCGGCGGGCACGGTGAACTCGTAGGTGTAGCGAACGCACGTCTCGCGCTTGCGGTCGCGCACCACGATCGCGTCGGGCAGGTGCAGGACCAGGTCGCGGTCCCCGGGGTCGCGGTCGATGTGCTGGTCGATGGGTTCGAACTGGAAGGCCAGGTCGTAGCCGAACGCGCCGTACAGGCCCAGGACGCCGTCCTCGGGAGCGGCCATGGCCGCGACGACGGCGCGCAACGCGGTGAAGACGCTGGGGCGGCGGCTGCGCTCCTCCTCGGTGAAGAACGCGTCCGGGTCGGGTTCGGGGACGGTGAGGGCCACGTGGTCGGGCCCCTGCTCCAGCGGGGCTCCGACGGCGGCCAGCGCCTGGCCCACCAGGGGCAGCAGGACCCGGCCGCGGGCGTTGAGGGCGGTGGCGGTGACCCGGCGGCCGCGCGCGGCCAGCTCCAGGCACGGGTCCACGTACCCCAGGTGCCAGCGGTCGTAGCGGCCGGGGTACTCCATCCCGGAGGAGAGGACGCCGCCGCGCCGTGACTCGACCGAGCGGACGAGGCCGGTGAGCACCTCGGGGTCGCAGTCGGCGGCGGTACGGCGGACGGTCACGCCGCCCTGGGTGCGGTAGGTGGAGACTTGCGCGTCGCTGGGGTTCACGGCGGTTCCTTGAAGGCGCTGGCTGTCGTCGGTGGTCGACCGGGCCGGGGCCGTGAAAGAGAGAACGACCGCCGGTCCGGGGCGGTCGCTGGTTCGGGTATACGAAACGGATGCGCCGCCTAGGTGCGGCGCCACCACTGGGTGGTTCGGGTGTCCGTGGTTCGCATGGCGACGAGTGTAGCGCCTGGCGCGCGCACCCGCCACGGGAGCGCGCCGCCGCGGCCTCACACCCGCGCGGGGGCCTCCTCCCCGGTGCTCCACCAGGACCGCGACCGCCCGCGCAGCGCCCAGGTGGCCGCCGCGACGAGCGCCAGTACGAGGGCCGCGGCCAGGTAGGGGGCCGACGGCGCGAACTGCTGGAAGAGCCAGCCGCCGGCGACCGGCCCGAGGACCCGGGCCCCGGCGTTGACGGACTGCGACACGCCGAAGACCTCGCCCTGCCGGTCCTGGGGCGTCACCCGGGAGAGGGCCGCCATGGTGGTGGGGGCGTTGGTGGCGTTTCCCGCGGCCACGAGCGCGGCGGGCAGGGCCACGTGCCACCAGTCCTGGGACAGGGGGACGAGGCCCGCGCCCAGGGCGAGGAGCAGCGCGCCGGCGGACATGAGGGTGAGCTCCCCGACCCTGCGGGAGAGCCAGCGGGTGGCGGTGAGCTGGACGAGGACGATGAGGACCCCGACGTACATGAACAGCAGCCCGTTCTCCACGGCGCCGAACCCCAGGCGGTCGGCGGTGAAGAGCGGGAACTGGGAGTCGATGAGGGAGAAGCCCACCAGGACCGTCCCGGAGAGGGCGAGCAGGGGCAGCAGGCCGGGCAGGGCGCGGACCTGCGCCCACCGCATGGCGGGACGCGGTGCCCTTCCCCCGCGCGGCAGTGCGGCCAGGGCCCAGACGATGTTGGCGGCGCACAGGAGGGCGGCGGCGAAGAAGGGCCAGCGGTCGTCGCCCAGCGCCACGAGCAGCGAGGCGATCCCGGGACCGAGCACGATGCCCAGGCCGATCCCAGCGCCGACGACCGCCATGCCGCCCGCCCGGCGCTCGGCGGGCAGGGTGTCGGCGACGACGCCTTGGGCGGCGGCGGTGCTCGCGGCGCACGCCCCGGAGAGGATCCGTCCGGCGAACACCGCGATCAGCGATCCGGCCAGGCCCATGACCAGGTAGGCGACCAGGCCGCCCGCCGCGGTGGCGGCGATGACGGGGCCGCGGCCCCAGCGGTCCGAGGCGCGCCCCACGACCGGCGCCAGCAGCAGTTGGGCCAGCGAGTAGCTCGCGACGAGCACACCGATCGTCCCCGGGGAGGCGTCGAACTCACGGGCGTACGTGGGCAGGATCGGGACGACCATCCCGAAGCCGATCATGTCCACGAAGACCGTGATGAAGACGGCGCCGAGCGCGCGTTTTTCGTGATTCACTTCCGGCATCTCTTCTCTCTTCCGCACCGGTCCGGATCTGCGTATTCATTCGGATGAACAGGAGCAACCCCCACCCGAGGGAATCCTGGGAATCCGGTCATAGTAAGGGCGTTAAGCCACCCCGGCCGGACGGGGAAGAGCTGGGGAAACTGGGCATCCAGAAGATATAGAGCATCGCCTCACACGACGTCAACCCTCACCGCACCCAGGCCGGGAACGGGGGCACCGAGACACCCGGTCCGAACATGGGGCCTTCCAAAAATATTGACAGGTGAGAAACCATCTCTACTATGGTTCACCATGCCCAACCCCCAGAATACACTCCGGCACCGCTCGCCGAATAGCGGTCGTCGGCATCACCGGCCATCTCGGCCATGAAATTCTCAGCACCCTGGTCAGATAATTCCCGGATGCGGAATTCGTTCTCATGGCCAGGGCCGATTCCGAAGAGCACCTGCGCGCACGCCTGGACTCCGTGGCGGCGTGGTCGCTCGGCCCCGGCGCGGGCCGGGAACGGAAGCGGCTCACCTATCTGAGGGTGGACCTCTCGCGCCCGGGACTCGGGCTCGACGCCTCCGGGACCACCCTGATGCGCGGTGTGGACGAGGTCTTCTTCCTCGCCTCCAGCGTCTCCTTCACCATGTCCGAGGCGCAGGCCCCGCGCTCCAACGTCGAGACCGTGCGCCACTTCCTCGGCCTGTGCTCCGAACTGCGCGCCTTGGGACGCCTGCGCGCCCTGCACTACGTCTCCACCGCCTATGTCGCGACGACGAAGAAAAGAGTCGCCGCGCCCTCTCCCGCTGACACGGAAGCGCGGTTCAGGAACTCCTACGAGTACTCCAAAGCACTCGCGGAGCAGGAGATCAGGGATTCCGGAATACCCTTCTCCATCTACCGCCCCTCGATCATCGTCGGATCCTCCAGAAACGGCAGGGCCTTCGGTTTCGACACCGTCTACAATTTCATGCGCTCCTACGCCCGGGGCCGGCTCCCCTTCCTGCCCTCCGATCCCGGCCACATCCTCGACATCGTCTGCTCGGACTACGTCTGTGAGACCATCGTCGCCCTGTCGCGAACCCGGATCGGCGAGACCTTCCACATCTGCGCGGGCGATACCGCGCCCACGATCAAGGAGGTCTACGAAAGCATCCGGCGGGCGATCAGCGGTTTCCGGGGCGACGACAGCGGGCTCGAACTGCGTTTCTTCCCTCCCGAACTCGTCGAGGGGATCGACACCGCGCCCCCGGGCCTGGCCTCCTCCCGCCTGCGCGGCGCCTCCCGGCTCATCTCGGCCTACCTCCCCTTCCTGAGCCCCGGTGTGCCCCTGTTCGACATCACGGAGACGGTCGGGGCCACCGGCCTGCGCCCACCGTCGCTGGAGGGGTACGGGGAGCGCGTATGGCCCTACGCGCTGGAGCACGACTTCGGCTCCCCCACGAAGAAGGGGACCGCGGCCGCAGCGGCACGGCGGAGCCGGGCGAGCACGGACCGGCGCACCGATCCGGCGGCGGTCGACGGCTTGCTGGCCCGTACCGCGCGCCCCGCGCCGTGGCGCTCGTCTCGGAGGAGGGCGCGCTCACCTACGCCGAGCTGGAGGCCCGCGTCCACGAGCGCGCCCACGCCCTCGCCGGGAGCGGGATCGTCCCGGGCACGAGGGCGGCGGTGCGGATGAGCCACGACACCGCCTCCGTCACCACGTTCCTGGCGGCGTCCAGGGCAGGGGCCAACGTCCTCCTGCTGCCGCAGGAGGGGGAGCCCCCGGCGGTGGCCCGCCTGGCCGGTTCCGGCCACGGGTAGGGCCTCCCTTTCGTCAGGGGGCGATGCATGATGGCCGTCATGGAACGCTGTGATTTCTGTGATCCGCCCGTCGGCGGCGGCTGCGCGTGCTCGCTCACCCGTGACGGGCGGCGCCCCCGGGGGCAGGGGGCGGGCGCCGCCTCGGGCGACGCCCGCTTCCCGGGCACCACCATCCTCGTCTCCCCCCGGGGCGTGGCCCACCGGCCGGGCTGCCTGCACCAGTCCGAGTCCGAGATCCAGGCGCCGCTGTGGGGCTGGATCGCCGACCCCGAACCGGGGCTGTGGCGGCGCCTGGGCGAGGGCTCCCCCGCCCAGGCCACGCACGGCAACACCGAGCGGGTCGCCACCCGCCGCTGCCAGAGCTGCGACGGCTGAGCGGACTCCCCGCCGGGCGGGGTCAGCCCTTCTCGACGGGGAGTCCGGCGCCCACCCAGTCCTCGATGCCCTCGCGGTACTTGCGGACCCGGGTGTAGCCGAGCCCCTCCAGGGCCGTGGCGACGGCCTGGCTGTTGCCGCAGGCGGGGTTGGAGCAGTACACGGCGATGAGGGCGTCCCTGTCGGGGAGCAGTCCGGCCGCCTGGGCGCCGACCCCGTCGGCGGTCAGCGGGAGTGCGCCGGGCAGGTGCTGCTGCTCGTAGTAGGCGCCGCCCAGGGCGTCCAGGACGGTCACGGTGCCGTCGTCGATGTGCCGCTTGAGTTCGTCGCGACTGATCAGGGCTGTCATTCCACACTCCTTACCGGACCGCGGTCCGGTTGTGTCGACAGAAATCGGACCGAAGTCCGCTTACGGCCGCGAGCCTAACCGGACCAAGGTCCGCTTGTCGAGTAGGGTGGTGCCCGTGAACGACGAGCTGCTCCGCATCCTGCCCCGGCCGCCCCGCGAACGCGCCGACGCCGCCCGCAACCGCACCCGGGTCCTGGAGGCCGCCGCCCGACTCTTCACCGAGGGCGGCGCGGAGGCCCTGACCGTGGACGCGGTCGCCCAGGCCGCCGGCGTGGGCAAGGGGACGGTCTTCCGCCGGTTCGGCGACAAGTCCGGACTGGCCGCCGCCCTCCTGGACCAGCGCGAACGCGAACTCCAGGAGGCGGTCGTCTTCGGCGAGCCGCCCCTGGGCCCGGGGGCTCCCGCGCGCGAACGCGCCCTGGCCTTCTTCGACGCCTACCTGGCCTACCTGGCCGACCACCTGGACCTCGTCCGACTGTCGGAGACCGCCGCCCCGGGCGCCCGCTTCCGCGTCGGCGCCTACGCCTTCTGGCACCGGCACCTGGCGATCCTGTGCGCCGAACGGCCCGACCCCGAGCACCTGGCCCACGCGCTGCTGGGGATGGCCGCCGCCGACCTCAACACCGAGCTGCTCAAGCAGGGCCTGGGGTGGGACCGCATCCGCGCGGGGGTCTCCTCGGCGGTCGGCACCCTGGTCGACCCCTCGCACTCGCCCTGAGCGAGAACGGGGCGGGCGCACCCCCGGAGACCGTAATTCGTGGCGCCACCCGAGAATTAGACACCACCGGTTTCCACGGATAGGAACCACCGATTCATGTGCATGTTCACGTGCATCCACACACCCTTTTCCATGCACACAGAAAAGGCACCAAGGAACTCAACTTCGACCGCATCAAAGCAGGTCAACATACACACAGGGCACATTCATCGCACACCAGACAAGGTGCAGGAAAAACTCTCCACCCCGCACACATCATCGCATTGAACCGACACTCAATGGTGATCTGACATTCCACTCCGCCGTGTTATTTTCTTTGCGTCGCACCCTCCCCCGACCCGGTGCGTACGGAAAGGACGACATGGCACGTCCGTGGGAAGCAGACCCCGGCGCCCGGCCGCTCCGCCGCCTGGGCCGGTCACCCCGGGACCTGGGCAACACCAACAACGTCCGGGGCTGCCCCGACATCTGGGAACTGGACAACGGTGACATCGCCGTCATCGGCCGCGACCTGACCGACCACTACACCGGGCTGCTCCCCTCCGACGCGGCCGTCGACGACGACGAACGGCTCGTCGTCATCCCGCGCAACGTCCTCGTCTCGGCGAAGGCGGACATCCCGGATGCTTGACTCCCTCGCCCGCATGCCCGGCGACCCCCTGGACCTGGACGCCTACGGCGCGGACTTCGACCGCCGTTTCGACGCGCTGCGCGGGGCCGACGCCTGGAAGCTGGAGCGGCTCCAGGAGTTCCACCAGCCGGAGAACCCCAGTTGGATGCGGTACCGCTCGGGTGAGACCGCCGAGGCCCTGCGCATGCTGGAACAGGACCGGCCCGAACTACTGGAGATGTTCGCCGACCTGGAGCGCCGCGGCGCCCGGGTGCTGCGGGTGCGGGTCGTGGAGTGGCCGCTCACCCCCTACCTGCACTGGGAACTGCACTCGCTGCACATCCGCGCCCAGTGCGGCGAACACATCCGGATCGTCGGCCCCGAGGCGCTCACCGGCATGGAGAACGGCGGCCTGTTGCCCGAGGTGGTGACGCTCGGCTCGGAGGCGACCTACCACATCCGCTACGACGAGGGTGTCCTGGCCGGGTGTACGCGCTACACCGATCCGGAGGTCACCGCCGCGTGCCGGAGCGCGATCGCCGCCCTCTACGAGAACGCGGAGCCGATCGCGTCCTTCTTCCCCCGCGAGGTCGCCGCCGCGAAGGCGCCCCGTGCCTGACCACCGCCCCGAGGAGGGCCCCGACGACGGGGCCCGGATCTCCGAGGTGTCGGGAAACGCCGTCCAGGCCGGGCGGGTCCACGGCGGGGTCCACTTCCACACCTCCGACCCCGCTCCGGGGCCGGTCCCCCGCCAGCTCCCGGCCGACGTGCCCGGCTTCGTCAACCGGGTGGGTGAACTGGAGGTGCTCGGCTCGCGGCTGCGCGGCGAGCGGGGCGGGGGCGCCCTCCACCTGATCACCGGCACCGCCGGGGTGGGCAAGACCGCGCTGGCCCTGCACTGGGCGCACCGGGTCAGCCCTCGCTTCCCCGACGGGCAGCTCCACGTCGACCTGCGCGGGTACGGCCCCGGGCTGCCGGCCACCCCGGCCCAGGTCCTGGACCGGTTCCTGCGCGCCCTGGGTGTCCCCGCCGACGCGGTGCCGCCCGACACCGACAGCCGGGCGGCGCTGTACCGGTCACTGCTCGCCGAACGCAGGGTGCTCGTCCTGCTCGACAACGCCGCCTCCGCCGCCCAAGTGCGCCCGCTGCTGCCCGGCGCCTCGGACTCGGTGGTACTGGTGACCAGCCGCGACCGCCTGTCCGGGCTGGTGGCGCGCCAGGGCGCGCGCCGCCTGCCGGTACGCACCCTCAGCCCCGAGCAGGCCGTGGACCTGCTCACCGGGGTGATCGGCGGCCACCGCGAGACCGACACCCCGCACGAGGTCGCCGAACTGGCCCGCCTGTGCGGGCAACTGCCCCTGGCGCTGCGCATCGCCGCGGAACGGGCGGCGAGCCGCCCGCACATGCCGCTGCACGACCTCATCCAGGACCTGCGCGACGAGTCGGCGCTGTGGGACGCCCTGGCGATCGACGACGAGGAGGAGGCCCACGCGGTCCGCTCGGTCTTCGCCTGGTCCTACCGGGTGCTGGACGAGCGGGCGGCACGGCTGTTCCGGCTGCTGGGCCTGCACCCTGGAACGGACTTCGGCACCGACGCGGCGGCGGTGCTGGCCGACACGGCCGAACGGGAGGCCCGTCGGACCCTGGACCTGCTGGTGGGCGCGCACCTGGTGGAGCAGACCGGCCCCGACCGGTTCCGCTTCCACGACCTGCTGCGCTCCTACTCCCAGGCCCAACTGCGGCAGGAGGAGTCCCCCGGGGAGCGGGAGGCCGCGCTGGAACGGCTGCTGCGGTGGTACCTGGCCGGCGCCGACGCGGCCGCCCGCGCCTGCGGCTCCCACCTGCGCCACCTGGCCCCGGAGGACCTTCCCGAGACGGCCGCGCGGAGCTTCGCCGACACCGCCTCGGCGCTGCGCTGGTTCGAACGCGAGCACACCGCCCTCACCGCGTGCGTGCGGGCCGCCGACTCCGCGGGGCTGCCCGGAACCGTCTGGCGGCTGGCCGCGGTGCTACGCCACTTCCACGTCTTCCACGTACCCGCGGCCGAGTGGGAGGCCGCCGGCGCGGCCGGGCTGGCCGCCGCCCGCGACGAGGGCCGGCCGGACGCCGAGGCCGACCTGCTGGAGGCCCTGGGGATCGCCCGCGTGCAGGCGAACCGCGTGGAGGAGGCCCTCGGCCACCACGAGCGGGCGCTGGACCTGCGCCGTGAGGGGGGCGACGCCTTCGGCGAGGCGATGTCGCTCAACGCCCTGGGCCTGGTCCACCTGCGCGCCCACCGCCTGGAGCGGGCACGCCACCTGTTCGGGGAGGCCCTGCGCCTGACCCGCGAACTCGGTGAGCGCCTCTGGGAGGGCATCGCCCTGGGCAACCTGGCCGCGGTGGAGCTGCGCTCGGGCGGGGCCCGGGAGGCGGTGGCGCTGTGCGAGCGGGCGCTGGCCGTGCACCGCGAGACCGGCGACCGGATCACCGAGTTCGCCACCCTGGCCTGCCTGGGGGCTGCCTGGGGCGAGCTGGGCGGGCACGATCGGGCGCTGGAGGTCCTCCAGGAGGCGCTGAAGGCGGCGCGGGACCCGGGCGACCCCGTCCACGAGGGCTACGCCCTGCTGCAACTGGGCCACCTGCGGGCCCGGCTCCGCGAGGCCGACGAGGCCCTGGGCGCCTACCACCACGCCGCCGCGCTGCACCGCCGGGTCGCCGACCGGCGCCGCGAGGCGGAGTCCTTCGAGGGGGCGGGCACGGTCTACCGGGACCTGGGGCTGCGGGAGGAGTCGGCGCGCTTCCTGCACCAGGCGGCGGCCGGGTACCGTGCGTGCGGCGACAGCTGGCGGCTGGCGGTGTGCCTGCACCGCCGGGCCGCCGTGCTGGAGGCGATGGGTGAGGATGCGCGGGCCCGGGAGCACCGGGCCGAGGCGCTGGAACTGCTGGAGGGGTTCGACGATCCCGAGGCGGTGGCGCTGCGGGAGGAGCTCGCCGAACCGGGGTGAGCGGTGGGGCACGAGGGACTGGACATCGGGTGTTTCCGGGTACGCGGGCCCGGAACAGGTCATCCCTGTTCGAGGAGGCCGCGAACCAGAATGTGGATGTTCGTCCAGGGATTCCTGTCTCTCGGGTGGCCCTTGCCCTCATGCCGCTTGTCCAGCAGCTCGGCCCGCCGAATCGCCTCCTGCTGGGGTCGGCCAAGGAAGTGTTGGGGATCGAAGCCCTTACCGGACGTGTAGCAGCATCCCAGACCCCTCATCTTGGCGATGGCCGATTCCGTAGTCAGATAACCGGAATGGTCCCTCTGATGCAGAAACAGCCAGAGTTCGAAACACGGGTTGGCGTAGGCGAGTTCGATTCCGCTCCTGTGCGCCAACCGCATGGCCTCGTCCAGTGAGTCGTGGGGGCGAGGTGCTTCGATGTCGATCACGCACCACACCTCGTCGAACTCGCCGCCCTGCTCCCGGCGCCGCCCGTGTGCGGACTCCTTGCGCTTCTTGGCGTCCAGGACCAGACCGTACGGTTCCCCGTGCTGGTCGCCGAGCCTGATCGACACGTTCGAGAAGCGTAGTTCCTCCCGCATCTTCCGGAAATAGGTCGTACCACCATAGGTGTCCTCACAGAAGATGAGGTACCTGCGCCTGGGGCTTCTCGTGCGAAGATTGCGCGGGCTGAGAGACCTGTCCTGTTTCCGTTTTCTCGACGCCACAACGACACATTACCGCACCTTTGCTGACAAGGCGGGAGAGTTCATCACTGATGGCGTCATCAAAAAACGGCACAGCAGAAAAAGCACCCAAAATATACTTTTTCACCACATCATCGCGATCATCGCGCACTTTGTACTCTCGCAACGCCACCAGCTCGGTGGCTCCGTCCACCCCCTTCTCGGCGAACCAGACCTGATCCCGGGTCAGGTAACCGAAGGAGCGGCGGCTCAGCAGAGTGACGTCGTGGGTGTTGAAGACGAGCTGGGCTCCCCGAGGGTTGGTCTCGGGGTCGGAGAAGAGCCGAACCAACTGGCCGGCCAGGTTGGGATGCAGCCGGGCGTCCAGCTCGTCGACGACGAGTACACGGCCCTCGACCAGGGCACGGACCACCGGGCCGACCAGTTCCAACCAGGTGTGCGTTCCCGTGGACTCCGCGCCATAGGGCAGCTCCACACCGCCTCGGGAGGTCCGGTGCGTGACGACGATCTCGGGCGACTGGCGCCACCCCTGCGGATCCAGCGCCGGACCGTCCGGATCCAGTACCCGGAAACCGGCCGCGAAGTGCGCTGCGGCCTCCTCGGGCATCTCTTTCTCCTCCGCATGGACACCGGTGATCCCCAGGTCCGCGTACTTCAGCAGGAGCGCACACAGTTCCCGCTCCGCACCGGAGAGCATGCGCAGGGTGAGCTCCAGGCGTGCCGGGGCGTTGGCGTCGAACGCCGTGTCCATCCGGTCGAACCAGTCGTAGACACCGGTGAGCAGCGGATGGTTGCCCGCGGCTCCCGCGGAGACGAGGAGGCTGTTGGGCCGCACGGACTCCTTGGCCACTTGGGTCCGGTTTCCGAACCCCTTGCGCAGGCCGGGGCCGATCGAGATCTCTTGCGGGCCCCGGCGTTCGAAGAGCACACGCATGCGCCCGTGGGGCCAGCTATACAGCCACTCGGCGGTGACCGCGTTGTCGTCCACGGCGAAGCCGTACTCGCAGCGGACCCCGTCGCCGTTGACGAAGTCGAAGATGAACTCCGAGGGCCGAGACGCCGAGTCCGCGTCGAGCAGGAAGGGAACCCGCCGGGTACCGCCTCGGGGGTTCCATCCGTTGTGCGAACGCCGGACCGCGTCACGCGCGTAGGCCATCGCCTCCATCAGGTTGGACTTGCCCGAGGCGTTCGCGCCGAGCACCCCGACCACGGGCAGCGCCTTCAGAGCGGTCCCGGGAACGTCCCGCATCGCGAGGTCGCCGTGTTCATCGGCGGCTACCAGGCTCAATTCCTGCTCGTCGCGGATGGACTGCCAGTTCGCCACACGAAACCGCAACAGCACGGACGCCACCTCCAGACTGTCGACGCCTACGAGCCCAACATTAGTTACCGTAACCCGTCAGGCTTACTTTCAAGCATCTTTTCATAGTCGGTTGCGGATTTTATCTCCCCAGGGGCCACCGAGACGAACACTAGGCCACTCATCCATCTTCATGCCGCAATGTTGATACCCGGTCCGCCACCCAGGAGTGATCCGGTAGAGGTGCTCCCCGGGGCGCGGTCAGCGCTCGGTGCCGGGCTCCGCCGACGCGGCGGGGAACAGGCGGCGGACGGCGGCGACGACGGCCGCGCGGCGCTCGGCCCAGAACCTCCCGCGCTCGGAGGGGTCGACGGCGTCGGCCGCGTCGGGCCAGCCGGCCCAGGCGCTGGCGATCTCGTTGACCAGGGCGAGGACGTCGAGCGGGTCCCAGGCCGGGTCCAGGTGCCCGGCCTCCTGTGCCTCGCGAAGCTGTTTGACCTTGTGGGCGATGGTGCGCTGGAGCGGGTCGCCCACCGACGCGGGGGTGCCGGACATCTCCAGGCGGCCCCACACCATGAGGCGGTGGCGCTCGGGGTGGGCGGCGAAGTAGTCGTGTACGCGCCCGGCGTACTCGGGCAGGTCCCTGGGGTCCAGGCGGGTGGCGTCGGCCACCGCGTCGAGTTCGCGCTCGGACACCACGCGGTAGAGGTCCTCCTTCCCGCTGAAGTAGGCGTAGACGCGCTCCTTGCTGGTGCGGGCGGCCTTGGCGATGCGGTCGATGCGCGCCCCGGCGATCCCGTGGCGGGAGAACTCGGCCATGGCCGCGGTGAGGATGCGCTCACGTGTCGAATCGGCGCCGGGTCGGGAGGTCATGGAGACAGACTACCGAACCATCTGGTTCGGCGGGCGGTCCATGCCCTAGGATCAAACCGAACCGTTTGGTTTGATCAAAGGAGCGCCATGGAGCACCGGACACTGGGCGGGCAGGGCCTGACCACCTCGGCGATCGGCTACGGGGCGATGGGCCTGACCGTGGCCTACGGCCCCAGCGACAAGCGGGAGGGCATCGCCGCCGTCCGTCGCGCCCACGAACTCGGGGTCACCTTCTTCGACACCGCCGAGCTCTACGGCCTGGGCACCGGATGCAACGAGAGACTGCTCGGCACGGCGGTCAAGGGCTTCCGCGACGAGGTGGTGCTGGCCACCAAGTTCGGCTTCGACCTGTCCGCGCCGCCGCAGGGGTTCGACTTCGAGCTCAACAGCCGCCCCGACCACATACAGAAGGTGGCCGACACCAGCCTGCGCGACCTGGGCGTGGACCACATCGACGTCCTCTACCAGCACCGCGTCGACCCCGACGTGCCCATCGAGGACGTGGCGGGCGCCGTCAAGGAGCTGATCGAGGCGGGCAAGGTGCGCTACTTCGGCCTGTCCGAGACCGGGCCGCAGACCCTGCGCAGGGCGCACGCCGTGCAGCCCGTCTCGGTGCTCCAGACCGAGTACTCGCTCTTCGAGCGCGACGTCGAACAGCTCTTCCCCGTCCTGGAGGAGCTGAACATCGGCCTGGTGCCCTACTCCCCGCTCGGGCGCGGTTTCATCACCGGCACCGCCAAGCCCGCCGGGCAGTACGAGGGCCTGGACATGCGCAACATCGACCCGCGCTGGCAGCCCGGCAACTTCGAGCGCAACGTCGAGGCCGTGGACCGGCTCACCGACCTGGCCACCGCCAAGCGGATCGCCGTCTCCCAACTGGCCCTGGCCTGGCTGCTGGCCCAGGGCGGGCACATCGTCCCCATCCCCGGCAGCCGCAACCCCAAGCGCGTGGAGGAGAACGCCCGCGCCGCCGAGGTCACCCTCACCGAGGCCGACCTGGCCGCGATCGACGAGATCCTGCCCGAGGGCGGCTTCGGCGACCGCTACCCCCAGCGCTCCATGCCCTCCTGGGTGTGAGCCGCCGGGCACGGATGCGCGCCCGGCGGCGGGCTCCGGGCCTAAGGTGGCCCGGACGGCCGGGAGACGAGGGAGCGGCGATGGTGGACGAGACCGACCTGCGGTACCTGCGGCGCGCGGTGGAGCTGGCCGAGCAGGGCCTGGCCTCCGGAGACGAGCCGTTCGGCTCCGTGCTGGTCGCGGCGGAGGGCACCGTGCTCATGGCCGACCACAACCGGGTGGCCTCCGGGGACGCCACCCGGCACCCCGAGTTCGCCATCGCCCGGTGGTCGGCCACCGCGCTGACCGCCTCCGAACGGGCCGCCGCGACGGTGTACACCTCCGGCGAGCACTGCCCGATGTGCGCCGCCGCGCACGGGTGGGCCGGGCTCGGCCGGATCGTGTACGCGAGCTCCTGCGCGCAGCTCTCGTCCTGGCTGGCGGACTGGGGCGTGCCGCCGGGGCCCGTGCGCCCGCTGCCGGTGCGCGACGTGGTGCCCGGCGCGCAGGTGGACGGGCCGGTGCCCGCCCTGGCCGAGGAGGTCCGGGCCCTCCAGGCGCGCTTCCACGGGAAGGGGTGAGAGGCCGAGGTCCCGGACCTACGGCCTCTCACCCCGCTCCCGCATGACCAGAAGCCAGCGGGCCGGAGGGCACCCAGCCCGGGTGGTCGGCCCGGTTGCGGTTCGGCGGCACCCACGTCGTGCAGGGCTTCCTCCACAGCGCTGCGGGCACCGCCGACGCGGCGGCTTCGACGGTCCGGTGGTCAGAACGCCACAACGGGCCCCGCCGCGAGCGCGCGTCCCTGCGGCCGCGGATCGACCAGTTCGCCGTCGTGGACCACGACACGGCCACCCACCACCACGGTGCGCGGCCGCCCGGTCACCTCCATCCCCTCATAGGGGGTGTAGTCGGTCGCCATGTGCAGGTCCCGGGAGCGCATCGTCCACCGGGCCGAGGGGTCCCAGACCACGATGTCGGCGTCCGATCCGGGCAGGAGGGCACCCTTGCGGGGATAGAGCCCGTTCGTGCGGGCCGGGTCGGCCGAGACCAGCTCCACGAACCGGGTCACCGGCAAGTCCATCCCCGCGACGTAGGTGGAGAAGACCGTCGCGAGCCGGGTCTCGACCCCTGGGAGCCCATTGGGCATGTCCCTCACATCGTGGCGGTTCTCGAGTTTCTGCCCGGTGTCGTAGCAGCAGTGGTCGCTGCCCACCGTCGAGACCTCGCCGGTGAACAGGTGGCGCCCCAGGGCCCGGACCGTCTGGCGCGAGCGCAGCGGAGGGCAGCACACGAACCGTTCGGGGTGTGTCCCGGCGTAGACCCCCTCGTCGAGAACCAGGTGGTGGGCGACCGTCTCGCTGTAGGCGCGCATACCGCGCCGACGGGCTGCGGCCACCAGTTCGACGGCCTCGGCCGTGGACTGGTGGACAAAGTACACCGGTGCCCCGACCGATTCGGCAATGGCCAGTATCTCGGCCACCGAGGCCGTCTCGGCGATCTCGGGGCGGGTGGCGGCCATCCGGGAGGCCTCGACACCGCCTTCCACAGCACACCTGCGCTGCGCCTCGCCGATGATGTGGTCGGCCTCGCAGTGGATCACCACCATCCCGCCGGTCTCCCGCATCGCCTGCATCGTCCGCAGGATCGTGTACTCGTCGGCCATGGACTCGCCGCGGTAGGTGGTGAACATCTTGATCGTGTTGACACCGCGTGCCGCCATCTCGCGGAGCTGATCGGCCGTGCTGTCGTCCCATTCCACGACGCACCCGTGCAGGGCGCTGTCGCACAGCCCCTCCCCCGCGGCGGCCTGGCGCCGCTCCACCTCCCCCAGAGGGCTCTGCCCGGGCCGGGGGATCGCGAAGTCGACGATGGTGGTGGTGCCGCCGAAGACCGCGGCGGTCGTGCACTGGAGCTGGTCGTCCAACGAGGTGTACTCACCCGAGGTGAACCCGACGTGGCAGTGGGGGTCGACCCCGCCGGGCATGACCAGCATCCCGTTGGCGTCCACCTCGTCCGGAGACGAGCCCTTCGGCACGGGGGTCCCCGGGGCAGCCAGGGCGATGACCTTCCCGTCGGAGACGAAGACGTCGGACGGTCCCCGCCAACCGGCGTTGACGACGGTGCCTCCCCGGACCACGAGGTCCACCGGGCCCCGGCATGAAGCCTCTTCCGTCACTGTGCGTTCCTCCGTTCCAGGTGGGAGCGCCAGCCGCCCCGGTCGCTGATGTCGGCCACTCCGGGAGCCTCCAACGCCTCGGCCCGCATGCGCATGGCCAGGGAGCCCGAACCGTCGGCCAGTTCGACGACCCCCAGTTCCAGCTCCGGTGGCTCCTCGGGCAGCAGCCGGTCACGCAGGCGCTCGTACTCGACCTCGTAGAGTTCCCCGGGAACACGGCGGCCCCCTTCTCCGACAGGGTGCAGGCCGGGGAACTCGTCGCGTACGGAGTAGAAGCGGTAGCGCGGTGCCGTTTCGGCCGGCCCCAGGAAGCGGGCCCCCTCCAGCGCATGGCTGATCTCACCGCCAGACATGGCCTGTCCGTTGACGAACATGCGGACCGTGGTCACAGTCCCTCACCTTCCTTCTGTTGTTCGGCCCCCTGTGCTCCGGGCCCGTCCGATCCACGTGCGGCGGCCCGAGCCCGTTCCACCGCCGGGTCGGGGACCGGAACGGCGTCGAGCAGGGACCGGGTGTACGGGTGCCCCGGAGAGCGGTAGATCTGGTCGCGTTCGCCCTGTTCGACCACCCGTCCGGCGTTCATGACGGCTACACGGCCGCAGAGGTGGTGGACGACAGCCAGGTCGTGGGCGATGAAGAGCAGAGCCAGGCCCAGCGTTTCCCTGAGGTCGGCGAACAGGTCCAAGACCTGGGCCTGTACGGAGACGTCCAGGGAGGAGACGGGCTCGTCGCAGATGAGCAGGTCGGGTCCTACCGCCAGGGCCCGTGCGATGGCGATGCGCTGGCGCTGGCCCCCGGAGAAGGAGCGCGGGTACCGGTCCAGGTGCCCGGAGTCCAGGCCCACCGTTTCCAAGAGTTCGACCACCCGGTCGCGCCGCCGGGCCCGGTCGGGTTCGATGCCGTGGACGTACAGGCCCTCCCCCACCAGGTCGGCGACCGTCATCCGGGGGTTGAGCGACGAATAGGGGTCCTGGAAGACCATCTGGATACGGCGGCGGCCACGGCGTCGTGCGCGGGGGGAGGTCACATCCTGCCCCTCGACCAGGATGCGGCCGGAATCGGGGCGCAGCAGACCCGCGATGCAGCGCGCGGTGGTCGACTTGCCGGACCCGGACTCGCCCACGAGCCCCAACGCCTCGCCCCTGCGCACGATGAGGGACACGTCGTCCACGGCTCGACCGCCCCTGCGTCCGGGGAAGGTCTTGACCAGCTTGCGGGCCTCCAGAAGCGGAGGCGGGACCTCGGGCATGCTCACTGCTCCTCCTTCCCCACGGCCGAACGGCGTGGAGCCGGGCCGGATACGCCGCTCAGCCTTCGGCCCGGGCTGTCGTCGATGCGCGGGACCGCGTCGAGCAGTGCCCGGGTGTAGGGGTGGGAGGGACTCCCGTAGATCCGGTCGACGTCTCCCGCCTCGATCAGTTCCCCCTCCCTCATGACGGCGACCCGCTCGGCGAATCCCGCGACGATACCCAGGTCGTGGGTGATGAGCAGGACGGCCATGTCCCTCTCCTCCGCCAATTCCGACAGCAGTTCCAGGACGCGGGCCTGCACACGCACGTCCAGCGCGGTGGTGGGCTCGTCCGCGATGAGGAGCTCGGGGTCCGCGATGACGGCTATCGCTATGACCACGCGTTGCCGCATGCCCCCGGAGAACTGGTGCGGGTAGTCGTCGAAACGCCTCGCGGCGTCGGCCACACCGAGCCGCTCCAGCAGTTCCACGCCCTGGTTTCGGGCCTCGCGGCGTCCCACGCCCCGGAGGCGCAGGGGCTGGGTGATCTGCCAGCCCACCGTCTTGACGGGGTTGAGCGCGGCGAGGGGGTCCTGGAAGACGAGCCCGACGCGGGCCCCACGGAGCCGGCGCACCTGCCCGGACGTCATCTCCAGCACGTTCTGGCTTCCGAGGCGGACAGCGCCCTGGAGGCGTGCCTCGGAGTCCAGGCGCAGGACGGAACGGGCCGTAACGGACTTCCCGGAGCCGGACTCCCCGACCAGAGCGAGCCTCTCACCCCGGGAGATCTCCAGGCTGACCCCCTTGACCACTTCACGCGGGCCCTCCGGTGTCGGGTAGGACACCCGCAGGTCCTGGACGCTCAGCAGTGTCCGGTCTGTGGATCGGTCGCTCATGGGCGGCCTCCCGTCTTCAGCGTGGGGTCGGTGCGCACACGCAGCCAGTCGCCGACGAGGTTGAAGGCGATCGCGGTCACCGCTATGGCCGCTCCGGGGAAGAACACCGTCCACCACGCGGTGATGGCTGTGTCACGGGAGGCGGCGATCATCGCCCCCCACTCGGCTGAGGGCACCTGGGCGCCGACACCGACGAAGGAGAGCCCTGAGATGACGAGCATGACGGCGGACACGTCGAGTGTCGTCTGGACGTAGAGGGGGCTCAGGGAGTTCGGCAGCACGTGCCGGAAGACCAGGCGTGCCGGCGAGACGCCGAGCATGCGTGCGGATTCGACGAACTCGGCGTCACGGACCTCGCGCACCAGGGTGCGCACGAGTCGGGCGTAGCCCGGCCACCAGGTGGCGGCCAGGGCGATCACCGCCGACTGGAGGCTGGGCCCCATGGCGGCCGCCAGGCCCAGGGCGACGATGATCGCGGGCATCGACAGGCCGATGTCGCAGATCCTCATGAGGATCTCGTCGACCACGCGTCGGCCGAGTGCGGCCGCGGTCCCGACCAGGGTGCCGATCACCATGGCCGCGGCGATGACGGCGACGGTGGCCAGGAGCGTGGTGCGCCCTCCGACGAGGAGGCGGCTGAGGATGTCCCGGCCGTTGACGTCGGTACCGAACCAGTGCTCAGCGCTCGGGGGTTGCAGGGCCGCGCCGAGGTCCACCGCGTACGGGGACATCGGGGCGAGGTAGGGGCCCACCAGTGCGAGGAGGACCATGAATCCGGCGAGGCCCACCGCGACGCGGTCGACGATCCCCGTACCGCCGTGCCGCGCCGCACGGCCTCCGGTGCGCAGGACGCGCAGTCCCTTCGAGGGGGACCGGGTCGATGTCGTGGCCGTCATGCGCGCTCCCCTGCGGGGTCGAAGGTCTGCGCCTCGGGTTCGGCGCCGTCGGTGGCCCGCCCCCGGCGCAGGCGGGGGTTGAGCCGCAGTTGGACCAGGTCGACCACGAAGTTGGCCAGGACGAAGACGATCCCGATGACCAGGACGGCGCCGATGACGGCGTACAGGTCGTTCTGGAGGACGGCGGTGACCGAGTATGCCCCCACGCCGACCCGGCCGAAGATGGACTCGACCAGCACGGTGGACCCCAGCATCCAGCCGAGCTGCATGCCCAGGATGGTCGTGGTGGGGACCAAGGCGTTGCGCAGGCCGTGGGAGAGGACCACCCTGCTCTCGGGGGCTCCGGTCGACCGGGCCAGGGTGATGTAGTCGGCGTCCAGTGCCCCGATCATGGTCGACCGGAGTGTGCGGGTGACCACCGCGATGTAGGCGGCGGCGAGGGTGACGGCGGGCAGGACCAGGTGGCGGACGGCCTCACCGAAGGCCGCGGGGTCGCCCGCCAACAGGGCGTCGACCGTGGTCATGCCGGTCACCCGGGGGACCGAGACACCGAAGGGCAGGTGTCCGGCCAGAGGGAACAGGTCCCATCGCGCTGAGAGGAACGCCTGAAGCATCAGGCCCAGCCAGAAGACGGGAAGGGCCGCGCCCAGCAGGGCGACGAGCCGGGCCGCCAGATCGACGGTGCGGCCCCTGCGATAGGCGGAGAGCACGCCGAGCGGGAGGGCCACGGCGACGTTGACGAGCATCGCGGCCAGGACCAGTTCCACCGACGAGGGCAGAACCTGGGCGATGTCGTCGGTCACGGGACGCTGGGTGAAGACCGAGGTCCCCAGGTCTCCCTGGACGACACGGCCGACGTAGGAGACGTACTGCTCGTGGACCGGGGCGTCGAGGCCCAGGCGTTCGCGGGCCGCCTCCACCTGTTCCGCGGTGGCGTTGCGCCCCGCGGCGGCCCGTGCGGGGTCGCCCGGCAGGACCTGGGTCATGAGGAACGTGACAGTGATGAGGCCGGCCAGGACGAGGATCATCATCCCCAGTCTTTGGGCGATGAACGAGAACACCGTGCCTCCCCTCCGGGTGGTGGTTCTATCGGGGTGGGGCGGTGTCGGCCGCGGCCGACACCGCCCGGAGCGGGCCTCAGCCCTTGGTGATGCGGTACACGTCCACGGTCTGGTGGTGGGCCGGGTCGTAGGCGTAGCCGGTGACCCCCTCGCCGACGACGGTGACGTACTGCGGGTTGGACAGCGCCAGGGCCGCGTGGTCCTCGGCGATGATGTCCTGCGCCTCGGCGTAGGCGGCGCACCTCTCCTGCTCATCGGTGCTGCGCTGGCCCAGTTCCACGAGCTCGTCGACCTCGGCGTCGGAATAGCCGCCGAAGTTCATGCCTCCGCCGATGTTGTCCGAGTGGAAGCTCTGGTAGAGCACCGCGTCGGGGTCGGGGAACGCGGGGAAGGTGTAGATCATGCCGAGGTCGGGGATGCTCTCCGGATCCGCGGTGATCTCCACGTACTGGGGATAGGTGATGGCCTGGAGTTCCAGGTCGATCCCGACGTCGGCGAGGTTGGACTGCAGGAGTGTGGCGGCCTGCTCCATCTCGGCGGTGGCCTCCAGGTAGGTCATGGTGAGCGAGACGCCCCCGATGCCCTCCTCCTCAAGGATCTCCCGTGCCCGGTCGGGGTCGTAGGCGGGTTGGAGGACGTCTGCCGAGTGGCAGGGCATCCCGGTGGGCAGGACCCCCTGTGCCGTCTTCCCGGCACCCTTGAGGATGTTCTCCACGTGCTGTTCGTAGTCGTAGGAGTAGGCGAGCGCCTCACGCAGTGCCGCCTGCTCGGTCTCGCCCTTTCCGGTCATGTCGAACAGCGCGTAGAGCTGCACGTTGGTGTCGGCCCGGTCGATGGTGAACCCCTCGTTCTCCATCGCCTCCCAGTCCTGGGGGGAGATGTCCATGGCGATGTCCACCTCGCCCTGCCTCAGGGCCGTGGCCTGGGTCGACGCCTCGGCGAGGTAGCGGAAGACCACACTCTGCGCCTGGCCGTCGATCCCTCCCCAGTAGTCCTCGAAGACCTCGAACACGGCCTCCTGGTTGGGCGTGTACCCGGTGAGCCGGTAGGGGCCCGACCCCGCGTCGTTGGCGGACAGCCACTGCTGCCCGTCGTCGTCGCCCGCGTTCTCCTCGACCAGGTCCGCGTTGAGCAGGTACAGGCGGCTCAGCGCCGACAGGAAGGGGGCACGCGGTTCGGAGAGGGTGATGACGACGTGGGTGTCGTCGACGGCCTCGGCCGACTCGTACCCGGCGAGCAGCGCCGAGACGCCGATCTGGAGGCGGTCGACGCGGTCGAGGGTGTAGACGACGTCGGCCGCGGTGAGGGTGGAACCGTCATGGAAGATCACGTCGTCCCTCAGGGTCATCTCCACGGTGGTGCCGTCCTCGGAGACGCTCCACTCCAGGGCGACGGAGGGTACGAGTTCCCCCTCTTCGAAACGCACCAGGGTGTCGTAGGCGGGGCGGGCCACTTCGTCGACGGTGGAGTTGTTCGCCTGAAGCGGGTCGAACGTCGCCGGAGGTTCGTTCTCGGCGATGATGAGGGCCTGTTCCCGTGCCTGGGCCGACCCGCTCTCCCCACCCGTGGCGCCGCAGGCGGTCAGCAGCAGGACGGTCGAGAGCACGGCCGTGCCCGTGATCGCCCTGCCGCGCGCGGGTCCGTCGAAATGGCGAGGCCTCCCTCGTCGCGGACCGCCGTTGATGTGTCGCACTGGCTTCTCCTCTATCCTTCGGTGCGTGACGGTCTCTCCAGGGAGCGGTCACGCGGTCCCGGTGGTGCGCGTTCTTCGACGCGGGTCTCACCGGCCGGGGCCTGAACGGTGGCCACGGTGCCGCGGATGCCGATCCCGGTCTCCGTGCTCCGTGACGGGTTCCTCCGGGCGGGGCGGGCAGGCCCGCGCCCGGAGGACTCCTGGTACGGTCAGGGCCGTGGGATCAGGGCTCTGACGGCGTGTGCGCCGACCTGTCGGGCGTGGCCTGCCACGTCCCGTCCGGTTCGACCAGCAGTCCGTAGTGCGTACGGGCCGCTTCGGCGGTGACGAGTCCGTTGAGCACGTCCTCCACCACGGCCGCGGGGTCGCGCTCGAAGGGGTGGCCGTAGCCGCCTCCCCCTGCGGTGCGGTTGGCGAAACGCTCGCCGGACTCCATCCGTGCCCGGTACATGCCGACCCTCCTGCTGCGGTCGGTGTCCGGCCACAGCTCCATGTGGCTGGGGTCTGGTTCGTGTCCGCCGTGCAGCGCCCAGGGCCGCGTCTTGCTCTTCTTCTTCATGGACAGGACCTCGCCGGGCGCGGTGTAGCGAACGACGCGCTCGACTCCGAACCCGCCGCGGTGGCGGCCGGGGCCCCCGGAATCAGGGATGAGTTCGAGCTTCTCGTGGAAGAGGGCGGCCTTGTGCTCCAAGACCTCGATCGGGGTGTTGCGGACCGTGGTCTGTGAGGGATGCTGTTGGGCGGTGCCCCCGTCGTGGTCCCGGGCCGCGCCCCATCCGATGCCCTCGTTGTTGCTGACCACGTAGTCCCGCCCCGTCCGCGGGTCGTTCCCCAGCGCCATGAACCCGGGTTCGTCGCCTCCGCTGGAGGCCGGCAGTGTCTGGATGACCCGTGCGAGGGCCTTGTAGATGAGTTCGAAGGCGACGATCGCGCTCCACTGCGTGAAGGTGGCCGACGGATAGACGGCGTGGAAGAAGTTGCCGGGGTCGGCGACGACCCGCAGCGGGCGGAAGTGGCCCGCGTTGGTGGCCTCGTCGGCGGTGGTCAGGCCCTTGAACGCGGCCTTGGCCAGCCCGAGGGTCGAACCGATGGGAAGGTTGACCGGCCCGGCCACGGCCGCGGATGAGCCGTTGAAGTCGACGGTCATCTCCTCCCCCTCGATGGTGACCTCGACCTCGATGCGGATGAGGTCGTCGGTGATGTAGTCGTCGTCGATGTAGTCGACCGCGCGCCAGGTCCCGTCGGGGAGGTTGGCCACCGCGCGGCGGGCGACGCGTTCTCCGTGCTCGATGACCAGGTCGATGGCCTGTTCGACGGTGTCGCCGCCGAACTTGTCCCACACCTGGCGGAGGCGCTCCTCGCCCGTGCGCAGGGCTGCCAACTGGGCGTGGAAGTCGCCGAGGGTGGCCTCGGGAAGCCGGGAGTTGAACCGGATCAGCTCGACGACGTCCCGGACCACCTCCCCGCCGGCGACGATCCGGGTCCCGGGGAAGATGATGCCTTCCTGGTGCATGTCGGTGGAGTCGAGGACGTAGCCGGCCTCCTTGGCGCCCAGGTCCATCCAGTGGGCGCGGACGGCGAGGTAGGCGGCCGGGCCATCGTGCCCGTCCCGGAAGACGGGTGCGCAGAGCATGGCGTCGTAGGAGTGGGCACCGCTCCAGTAGGGGTAGTTCATGAGGTAGACGTCGCCGGGGGCCATCGCCTCGGCGCCGACGTAGTCCACGAGCTTGACCAGGGCGTGGTCGTTGGCTCCCAGGAAGTGGGTGATGCCCGCGGCCTCGGCCATGAGCTGGCGCTTGGAGTCGTAGATGGAGATGCCGAAGTCCAGCACGTCGTAGATGACGGGGTTGAAGGCGGACCTGACGAGGGTGCGGCGCATCTGCTCGGCGACGGAGTTGACGTAGTTGCGGATGACCTCGACGGTGGCGCCGTCCAGCGGTGGTCGCGGGGTGTTCACGGGGTCTCCTTCCCGGTGGCGTCGACGTGCCCGGAGGCCGCGACGAGCAGGTGGCCGTAGGGATCCACGGTGAGGACCTGGTCGCCGAAGAGCACGGTGGTGGCGGTCCCCTCCTCGACGATGGCGGGGCCCTGGATCCTGTGCCCGGGGGCCAGGCACTCTCTGCGGTGGACGGCGAACTCGGCCATGGCACCGGTGGAGATGTCGAAGGCCTTGCGCCCTCCGTGGGGGCGTGCGGGGCCGGTGGCGGGCTCCTCTTCCGTCAGGGCGGGTTTGGGCAGCCGCCCCACGGCCCGCACACGCAGGGTCATCACCTCGCCGGGCTCGTCCATGGCGTGGCCGTAGCGCGACCGGTGGAGGGTGTGGAAGGAGGCGAGCACCGAGGCGGCGGTGTCGCCCGGGGCCAGGTCGATGCCCAGAGTGTGTTCCTGGCCCCGATAGCGCACATCCACCCTGCGCACGAGGTGGCCGCGGGACTCGGGGATGCCCTGGTCCGCCAGGACCGAGTTCGCCTTCTCCTCCAGTTCGGCGAAGAGCGTTTCCAGTTCGGCGAAGCCCCTCTCCTCCAGGGGGCGCAGTACCGTGGTGGAGAACTCGTACTCCAGGTCCGACATGAGCATGCCGAACGCGGAGAAGGCCGCGGGGACGCGCGGGATCACCGTGGTCCCGATGCCCATCTCCCGGGCGAGCATCGGTCCGAGCATGGGACCGGCACCGCCGAAGGCGAGCAGGGTGAACTCGCGCGGGTCGAGCCCCCTCTCGACCGTGATCTCTCTCAGGGCGCCCACGGATCGGGCCATCAGGACGCGGAAGACGCTCGCGGCGGCCTCGGCCGTGTCCACCTCCAGCGTGTCGGCCAGCCGGTCGCGGACCGCGGTGGCCGCGGCCCCCGCGTCCACGTTCATCTTCCCGTCGAGGAACTCGTCCGCGTCGAGGTAGCCGAGGGCCAGCGCGGCGTCGGTGACCGTGGGCTCCGTGCCGCCTTGGCCGTAGGCGACGGGGCCGGGGACCGCGCCCGCGCTGTGCGGACCCACTTTGAGGAGTCCGTCGTCGGTCCAGGCGATGGAGCCTCCGCCCGCGCCGATGGTACGTAGGTCGAAGATGGGGATGAGCAGCGGAAAGCCGTCGATGTCGGCCTCGTGGACCTCGCTGGGCTCTCCGTCCACGATGACGCAGGAGTCGATGCTGGTTCCGCCGACGTCGAAGGACAGCAGGCGCCCGATACCCAGCTCGCGTGCGAGGTAGCTGGCTCCGACGACACCGCCGGCGGGGCCGGACAGGACCGTGGTCAGAGGGGCCGTCCGTGCCAGGTCCGCGGTCATGGCGCCCCCGCCCGAGCGCATGATGTGCAGGGGGTCCGACAGCCCCTTCTCCCGGAGGCCGGTTTCCAGGACGCTGATGTAGTCGTTGAGGACCGGTCGGATGTAGGCGTCCATGACGGCGGTGCTGGTGCGCTCGTACTCCCGGTACTCGCGGGTGATGTCGGTGGACAGGGACACCGACACCCCGGGGAAGGCCTCCCGCAGGATCTCTCCCGCGCGCTGTTCGTGCCCGGGGTGGGCGTAGGAGTGGAGGAAGCAGACCGCGATGGAGGCCAGTCCGTGTTCCTCCACGAGGATCCGGCCGGCCTCGCGGACCGCGTCCTCGTCCAGTTCGGTGACCACCCTCCCCTCGGCGTCGATGCGCCCGGGCACTCCCAGGCGGTGGCGCCGGGGGACCAGGATGGGCGGCGGAGCGTAGGAGAAGTCGTACATGCGGTCGGCGGGGATGGCGGCCCGCGCGATCTCGAAGAGGTCGCGGAACCCCTCGTTGGTGATGATGCCGACGTCGGCGCCGCGGCGTTGGAGAATGGCGTTCAGGCCGAGTGTGGTGCCGTGCACCAGGGCGGACACGTGTCCGAGCCCATCGGCCAGTCCGGCGACCGCCCTCAGGACGCCTTCGGCGGGCGCGGCCGGGGTGGTGGGCGCCTTGTTGATACTGATCTCGCCGGTGGAGTCGTCGTAGGCGAGGGCGTCCACGAAGGTGCCCCCGATGTCCACCGCCAGTCGCACGCGGCGCTCGTTGCCTTGCGTCACTTCCCGGCTCCTTCGGTGATGCCGTCGCGGATGACGTTTCCCGACTGGATCACCAGGGGGATGTCGTGGAGTACCGACAGATCGGAGGTCGGGTCACCGCCGACCGCGATGAGGTCGGCGGCGTAACCCGCCTCGACCCGTCCGATACGGTCGTCGAGGTTGAGCAGAGACGCCGCGTTGACGGTCGCCGCTTGGAGGGCCTCTAGGGGGGACAGCCCCGCCTGGGTCAGAAATTCCATCTCACGGACCTGGGTGATCGTGCCGTCCATGGGTTCGCCGGGCGGGTAGTCGGTACCGGTGACGATGGTGATGCCCGGTGCCTCCGGGTCGGCGGGGTCGGTCCGCCGGGCCGCGGCGGCCCGGCGGATGCTCTCCAGGTGCCCGGGGCCCACCCGCATCGCCAGTTCGATCTGCCACTCGGTGAAGTCGTGCTCGCGCATCCAGTCGGGACAGCGGGTGACGGTGAGCGTGGGGGTGAGGAAGGCGCGGCGGCGTGCCATCTCGGCCACCACGGCGTCGTCGAGGTCGTATCCGTGCTCGAACCCCCGGACACCGCATTCGAGGGCTTCGAGAATGGCCTGCGAACCTCCGGCATGGGCCACGACGTAGGTGTCGTGTTCCCCGGCGGCCCGCACGGCGGCGCGCATCTCCTCCCGGGAGGTCTGGGAACCGTTGAAGGTCTCCCCGAGGTGGGCGATACCGCCGGTGATGAAGATCTTGATGTGGTCGGCGCCGGCGTCCAGTTCGGTCCGGGCGGCTTTGAGGAACTCGTCGTGTCCGTCGGCGAACACGCTCAGTCCGCCCTTGCCGTGGCCCCCGGTGGTCGAGATCGCCTGACCGCCCCCCACGATGCGCGGGGCCGGAGCCCAGCCCTTGGCGGCGGCCTCCCTCAGCAGCAGGTCGGCCCGGTTCTGCTCACCCAGGGTGCGCACGGTGGTGACACCGGCGTTGACGGCGTCGCGGGCCCGGGCCGCGGCGCGCAGGACCGTCGTGGCGGGGTTCTCGTTGTAGTCGGCGGCGTCGAAGGGGTAGAGCACCGACAGGTGCGTGTGGACCGAGATCAGGCCGGGCATCAGGTACCTGCCCCCCAGGTCGAGGACCTCGGCCCCCGGGGGAGCCGGCTCCGGTGTGACGCGGGCGACGGCCCCGTCCCTGAGTTCGACGCTGTGGTCGCGGGCGACGGCGCCGGTGACGACGTCGACCACGTGGCCGCCGGTCAGCCACAGGGATCGCTCCGCCCCGGGCCCTCCGGCTCCCGTGCGGGGACGGTTGTGGTTCAGCACGGTGTGACTCCCTTCCGAGTCGGTGTGAGAGACGCCCGTCCGGTTTCCGTCAGCCGGTCGGGAGAGAACGGGGAGACGTCGACACGGGGCTGCTCTTCGCGGATCAGCCGGCCCAGTGTCTCCCCCCACAGTGGTGCGAAGGTGAACGCGTAGGTCCCCCCGGCGACGTAGAACCCCGGTGCTCCGGGGACCGCGCCGATCAACGGCATCTCGTCGGGGGTCGCAGCTAGAGGGCCCGCCCACATGCGCAGCAGGCGGAGTCCGGAGAGGACGGGCAGGATGCGGGCCGCCTGGGCGACGTTGCCTGTGAGGCTCCGGCTGCTGGCGTGGCTGCGCCCCTCCTGCTCCATCCGCCTGGCGGGCCACCCTCCCCCGATGAGGAGGTTGCCCGAAGTGACCTGCTTGACGGACATGCCCTCACCGATGTGCTGGACGAGGTGGTGGAGCAGGGGCCGCTCCCGCACCGTCGCGTGCATCTGGATCGCCACGGGGGACATCCGAAGCCGGATACCGGCCATCGCGCAGACATCACCGAGCCAGGGACCCGCGACGTTGATCACCACGGGGGTGTCGTAGCGGCCCGCGGGAGTCTCCACCCTCCATCGCGCCCCCCGTCGTTCCAGTCCGGTGACGGGCGTGAACGCCCGGACCTGCGCCGCGTTGCGGCGGGCCGCCGCCAGGTAGGCGGGGGCCACCTTGAGCGGATTGGCGTAACCGTCGTCGGGGCACCAGGTGGCGGCCTCGACCGTGGGGCCGAGCAGGGGAAGCGCCTCCCGCGCGGCGTCCCCGTCCAAGACCTCGGTGCGCAGTCCGCTCTGCTCCTCCCAGAGGTGTTTGGTGCGCAGCTCCGCACACTGCCCGGGTGTTTCGGCGACCATGAACCCGCCGTTGCGGCGGACCTCCAGGTCCGCGTCGAGACGTTCCTCCGCCTCGGCCCACAGGTCGCCCGATGCCTTCTGGGCGGGGAGCAGGGCTCGGCTGTCCAGGGGGACGGACTGGCCTGGGCGGCGCGTGTGGACCGCCTGGATGTGCAGGTTGCCCGCGGTGGTCCCCGATCCCTCCCTGTTGGGGGCTCCGCGTTCCAGGACGAGCACTGACAGGCCCGATTCGGCCAGGTCGAGGGCGGTGGCGGCGCCCAGGACCCCTGCCCCGATGATCACCGCGTCGAAGCCGGTCACGTTTCCTCCCCGAAAGCTCTCAGGTGCAGGACGGTCGAGAGCGGCAGCGGGCGCAGGGGGACCCGTGCGGGGACGGCTCCGGCCCCTGTACCCCGGTCGCGCAGAGCGTCGAGTGCGGGCCCGCACTCGCGTGACTGGCAGGGGCCCATCCCGGCCCGGGTCGAGCCCTTCAGCGCCGGGACGTCCGACCCCCCGGGCAGGGAGGCCGCGGAGCGCAGGGTGTCGGCCGTGACGCATTCGCAGCGGCAGACGAGGGTGTCGCCGGGCAGCCCGGCGGCCAGTTCCGCGGTCAAAAGCGCCGGATCCGGGTACAGGCGGGAGGTCAGCTCGTTGAAGCGGGCCAGGGAGGCCAACCGGGCGGTGACCGCCCTGCGGGAGCGGCGGCCGATGGGCCGCCCCCGCGCGGCCAGGATGTCGAGGGCCGCCGCCCGGCCACGGATCAGGGCCGTGGGTGCCCCGGCGACCCCGGCCGCCTCACCGACGACGTGCACCCAGGGGACCGAACTGCGTCCAGCGGCGCTGAGGAGGGGAAGGGGGTCGCCCGTGTCCGGGCTCCGCCCCATGTCACAGCCGAGGAGCTGGGCCAGGTCGGACTGGGGACGGAAGCCGTAGCCGACGCAGAGCACGTCGGCCCCGTGCCGACCCACCACCCGGCGGGGGTCGGAGCGCCGCACCAGGGTGACCTCCCGCACCCGTTCGTGACCGGATGCCTCAGCGACGACGGTGTCCTGGTGCAGGCGCACCCCGTGCCGTGCCAAGCGCGCGGTGTACGAGGCCAGTTCGGCCAGGCGCGCGGGAAAGCGCAGCGCGCCCAGGGCGGCGGGCCGCGGGGTATAGGGGCGGCCCGCCTCGGCCACCGCCAGGACCCGCACACCCCGCTCCAGGAGAGCGCAGGCCACCGGCAGGAGGAACGGACCGGATCCGGCGACGACCGCGCTGCGCCCCAGCTTCACGCCCTCGGCGCACATGTGCTGGGCCAGGCCGGGTGTGACCACGCCCGGGAGCTGCCAGCCGGGGAAGGGCACGGAGCGTTCGTAGGCCCCCGTGGCCACGACGATCCGATCGGCGCGGACGATCACGGGATCGCCGTCGGGCCCGGCCGCCAGCAGGCCGCGGCGGTCGTCCTCCACCCCCCAGACGGTGTGCCCGGAGAGTACGCGCACGCCGCAGGCACGTACGCGGGCGATCAGCCGAGCCCCGGCAGGGCGGTGGTCGCCGATATCCCGGACGACCTCGGGCCCGGGGCTGCGGTAGTACTGTCCGCCGGGCGCGCTCTGCTCGTCCAGGAGCAGGACCTTCAAGCCCGCCCGTCCGAGTTCGAGCGCGGCCGCGAGTCCCGCCGGCCCGGCCCCGACGATGGCGACATCGGCCGTGCGGATCGTGGTCGGCGGCGTCACGGTCCCACCTCCCCTGCGGAGGTGTCGATGCTCATGCCCTCGCGCACCCGCTCGATGCAGGCTCGGACGGCCGGTCTGCCGTCGACGGTGACCTCGCACTCCAGGCACACCCCCATGCCGCAGTAGGGTCCGCGGGCCGTGCCGGACACCGGGTCGGTCCGGAAGTCCCAGCGCCCCTGTTCCAGGAGGGCAGCAGCGACGCTGGTGCCCGGTCGGATGCGAGCCGACCGGCCATCGATGGTCACGGATACACGCGGGACGGTCCGCTTCCTCATCTGTCCTCCCCCCGGGTCGGGGTGAGTCCGGCGGCGGTGAGCGCCGAGCGCAGCCGTTCCAGGTCGTCGGGGTCCGTTACCGGAAGGAGCGGGGGGCGGACCGTGCCGCCGGGGTGGCCGAGCAGGCCCATGACCGCCTTGAGCTGGGAGATGGGGGAGGCGATCCGACCGCTGTAGTCCGGGTTGACGAGTGCGGAGGAGAGGGCCGTGTAGCGATCGATCCAGGCGGCCGCCCGTTCCGTGTCCCCGGCGAAGAACGCCTCGTAGGCGGGCACGGCGTAGGGGGCGCCCAACCCGCCTCCATCGATGTTGCCGTCGCCGCCCAGACCCGCGAGGACCGCCAGCCCCCACCGGTGCAGGAACGAGCCGAAGACGCGTGCGCGGTCGGCGACGGACTCCACCGTGGCGCTCATGCGCATCCGGTCCCCGGTGCTGTCCTTGACCGCGACGACCGCCGCGATGTCGCAGAGCCGACGGATGAGGTCCTGGTCCGCGGCCAGGTCGACCGCCACGCCCCGGGGCCAGTTGTAGACCATGAACGGTAGGTCTGTGGCGGCCGCGACCTCTGTGTAGAAGGCGAGAATCTCCTCTGGGGTGGGGTGGACGTAGGGCGGAGGGGTGGCGAGGACGCCGTCCGCCCCGGCCTCGGCGGCGTGGCGGGCCAGTTCCGACGCCTCTCCCGGGGTGTAGGCGCTCACCCCCACGATGACGGGGACGCGTCCGGCCACCTCACGGACCGCGCTTGAGGCCACGCGCTTCCGTTCGGCGGCGCTCTGACTGAACCACTCCCCCGTGCTGCCGTTGACCAGGATCCCGTGGACCCCTTGGTCCACGTAGAGACCGAGGAGGTCCCTCCATGCGCCTTCGTCGAAGGCGCCGTCGGCGTCGAAGGGTGTGGGTGCGGCGGTCCAGTACCCCCGCCAGTCCACGTCGGTGCGGTCCATGCGCGTGCCTCTTCCGATTCTCCGTCCCCAAGATCCCAGGTCAGGTCCTTGGGATCGATTGCACTATGTTCAGCACCGCGCCACCGGAAAGTCAAGGGAGAAACATTGATTTAACCTGAGGAAACAAGGAGACGGACCCTCGCAGGGGTTCACACTTGGATACTTTGAGCTAGGATTCCTGCAATCGATCTCATAAAGTTGCACCTCAGCGAGGGGAAGATATGGCGGTCACTCTCAAAGACGTGGCCACGGCGGCAGGGGTGTCGCGGAGTACCGCGTCCCGGGCCCTGAGCGGGTCGGAGCTGATCTCCGAAGCCACCAGGGCCGTGGTGGAGAGCGCCGCGCTCAGGCTCGGCTACCGGCCCAACCGGGCCGCCAGCGCGCTCCGTTCCCGCCAGTCGCGCCTCGTCGGCCTGGTGATGAACAACCTGATCAACGCCTCGTTCCACACCATCGCCGAGGTCGTGCAGAAACGCGCCGCCGCGGCCGGCTACCAGGTGATCCTCTGCATCACCGACGCCGACCCCGGGAAGGAGCGCACGGTCCTGCGCATGCTCTCCGAGCACAGCGTCGACGGCGTCGTCGTCATCGGCACGGGGGACAACGCCGACCTGTGCGACGAGCTGATGGTCTCGGGGACGGGCGTCGTCAACGTGATCCGGGCACCGAAGAACGGACGGGCCCCCTCGGTCCTGGCCTCGGACCGCGAAGGAGCGCACGCGGCGACCCGCCACCTGCTGGAGCTGGGCCACCGGCACATCGCCTACGTCGGAGGCCCCGGCTCGGCCAACTCGGGCCGGGAGCGCTTCGCCGGCTACGAACAGGCGCTGCGGGAGCAGGGACTGGAGGTCGACCCCGAACTGGTCGAGCGGGGCCCCTTCACCCCGGAGTTCGGCACGAGCGCCGCAACCGCCCTCCTCGACCGCCGACCGGACGCGACCGCGCTGTTCGCCGCCAACCACGAGGCCGTCTTCGGGGTCCTGCCGACCCTGATCGGCCGGGGTCTGCGGATACCGCACGACCTGTCCCTGGTCTGCCACGAGGACATCCTCTGGCTGCGCAGTTGGCAGCCGCCGGTGACCGTGGTGGACAACGGCGCGGCCGAACTCGGCCGCCTGTGCTTCGACCTGCTGCTGCACCAGATGCGCGAGGGCACGCAACCGGACGAGACCTCGGGCAGGGTCTACCGCGTCGGTGCGAACCTGGTGGAACGCGAGTCCTGCGCCGCGCCCTCCTGAGCCCCGTCCAAGGGTTCGCTGTCCGCCCCGCACGCGGCCGGGACTGCGCGGAGGCCCGCACGGGAAGGGGTGGGACCCGGGTGGGCCCGGCTCCGCGTATCGCGGAGATCCGTGTCCTCACAGGCATTCCACACGCACCGGAGCGGGCACGCCCCTCAGCGGCCGCGGCGGGCACGGGCAGAACGTATCGCCCGGGTGAGCGCGTCCTCGATGCGCTTGCCCTTGCGCCGGAACCGCAGGAAACACATGGCCTCCCGCAGGACCTCGTCCTCCGTACGCAGTAGTCCGTCACTCTCGATCCAGGCCGCCAGGGCGACCAGGTCCCGGGGCCGGTACTCGGTGATCGGCAGCCCCGGCGGCAGGGAGGGGGCAGGGCCCTGCCGCTGAGACGGGGACGCGGCCGAGGGGGCGTGCGCCGATCCACCGGTGCTCCCCCCGACCGGCCGGGTTCCCCGGTCCCCGTCCTGCCGGCCCGCACCCGCCGGTCCCGTCCCGTCTCCCCCGCCGTGCTCGTCGGCGGCACCGACCGCCCGGTCGTAGGCCAGGCGTGCCTTGGCCACCTCGCCGACCGGGTCACGGAACCAGTCGGTGGACCAGATCCGGTGGAAGGTCCACCCCAGGTTCTCCAACTGCTGCTGGCGCAGCCGGTCGCGGTCGCGCGCCGAGGCCGAGGAGTGGTAGGAGGCGCCGTCCGCCTCGATGGCCAGCACCATCCGGCCCGGCTGGTCCGGATGGGCCGCCACGAAGTCGATCCGGTACCCGACCACACCGTACTGGCAGGTCAGCGGAATGCCCTCGGCGGTCAGACGGTCGCGTACGTCCACTTCGAAGGGGTTGAGTTCGGGCTTCTCCTCCAGGGCCGCACCCAAGTCGCTTCCCCCGGACTCGGCGAACTCCAGGTAGCGGCGCAGGAGCTTGGCGCCCTCGGCGTTGAGGCGGCCGGGGTCCAGGTCCCGGCTGCCGAAGGAGCTCACCAGGGTCATCCGGCGCTTGGCCCGGGTCACGGCGACGTTGAGACGGCGCTCTCCCCCCTTGAGGTTGAGGGGCCCGAAGTGGTGGCGCATCCTCCCGTCAGTGCCCTTGCCGTATCCGAGGGAGAGGATGACGGCGTCGCGCTCGTCTCCCTGCACACGCTCCAGGTTCTTGACGAAGAAGCGCTCGCGGCGGTCCTCGGCGAAGAACCCCGCCAGGTCGCGGCGCTGGGCCAGGGCCCGGTCGAGCGCAGCCTCGATCCTCTCCGCGTGCTCGATGCCCATGGTGATCACTCCCAGGGACTCTCCGGGACGGGATTCGGCGTGTGCGATCACCTCCTCCACGACTTTACGCACCTCGGCAGTGACCGACTTCTCCTGGCCCGGGTCACCAACGTCCCCGACCAGGATGTGGCGCACCGCGCCCTCCTCCTCCGCGCCGGGGAAGGTGGTCAGTGAGCGGTCGTAGACGTTGGCGTTGGAGAAGGCGATGAGCCGCTCGTTGCGGCTGCGGTAGTGCCAGCTCAGTGCCCGGCTGGGCAACAGGGGGTGGAGCGCCTCAAGGACCGAGTCGAAGCCGGAGGTGAAGGACAGGTCGTCGTCCTCCTCGGCCTCCTCCCTGGCTCCGGCGAAGAAGGCCGTGGGCGGCAGTTGGCGGGAGTCGCCCGCGACGACGACCGTGTCGGCCCGGGCGATGGCCGGAACCGCGTCGGCCACGGGGATCTGGCTGGCCTCGTCGAAGACCACCACGTCGAAGAGGCGCCGTGCGGGCAGGAGTTGGCTCACCACCAGCGGTGACATGGCCCAGCAGGGTTTGAGCGCGAACAGGGTCTGCTCGGCCTTGCCCAGGAGATCGCGGACCGGCATGTGGCGACGGCGCAGACTCGCCTGCTTCTTGATCAGGGTCCGCTGTTGCGGGTACGCGTCCAGGACCTCGAATAGGGTCTCGGCGGTCCGGCGCAGGACCCGCTGGGCGTTGCGGCGCAGATGTTCGCTGTCGGTCTCGGCGAACTCCGCCACCGTGGTGTTGAGACTGGTGCCGTCGAACGCCCCGTATCCGGGATCGGCGGCGCCGACCCGCTCCAGGATGGAGGAGTACCAGACGTGGTCGAAGCGCCGCACGGCCGCCGGGCCGTCGGCACCGCCGATCTCGGGGGAGCGCAGTTCACGTATCAGGGGTTCCAGTCCGTGGCGGACCAGCATGGAGTGCAGTTCCATCATCCGGGGGCGGCCGTGCGCGCCCGGCGCGTCGCGGGAGAGCCTCGTCAGGAGCGCCTCCAGGTCGGTGAAGGGGGCCTCGTGTGTGGAGACGTCGTCGGGCAGGACCCGCGCCAGGGCGGCGAGTGCGCGCGTGCACTGGCCGAGGGCCTCCTCCAGGTCCGGCAGCGTACCGATCGGACGCGGTTCTCCCCCGTCGGTGCGCTCCGCGTGCCACTCCCGCCGGGCCTCGCGGGCGCGGTGAAGGGCCTCCACCCACGCTCCGGCGGACTTGCGGACCGTGGTCCATCCGCGTGCGCGGCGGCGCAGTCGGCGACGCTCCGACCAGTTCAGCGGGGGGTCGAGGGGCTCGCTTCTGCGCAGGTCCCTGCTGAAGGCGTGGAGGAAGCGGTCCAGATCCTCCTCGAACACCTGCGGTCCCAAGTCGTCGGCGGTGTCCTGGACCCTGCGCAGGAGCGCGCGGGTCGTCTCGCACTCCTGCGGTGTCCCGGGGCCGCGCAGTCCGCACGCGTCAGCCGCGGCCCGAGCGGTCTCGCGGAGGCGGGGAAGCAGCCGTGTACGCAGATCGCGGACCGTGTCCAGGGCCCGCTGCGCGTCGGATCCCCTGGGCAGGTCCGCCCGGGCCCATTCCGACACCGCGTCGGCACGAACCCCGCCGCGGTCCACGTACTCGCGCAGGGCCTCGCGCGCGGCTTCGGCGGTCCGCGCGGTGAGCCCTTCCAGAACGGGGAGGGGAAAACGCAGTTCCGAGGCGTGTCCGGCCAGTCCCAACAGGGCGGCCTGGGCCTGAAACACGCTGACACGCCAGGGTACCCGCGGTTCATGCATGGTCCGGGTGTGGCGGGAGAGCGCTTCGCGGCGCTGTTCGAGCGCATGGTGCACCCCGGCCACGTCCGGTTGCCGGGTCCGCGCGGCACGTTCCAGAGTGGCTCCCAGGTCCTGGGCGATGCGGCGCCGGTCCGAGGTCCCACCGTGGATGTCCATGACCAGGTCGGCGAGGCCGACGTGGTGCATCCGCGACAGCACCGCGTCGATGGCGGCACGCTTCTCGGCCACGAACAACACCCGGCGGCCCCGTGCCATGAGCGAGGCGATGAGGTTGGCGATGGTCTGGCTCTTGCCGGTTCCCGGCGGCCCCTGGACGACCAGGTGCTGACTCCGGACGACGGCGTTGACCACGGCGCTCTGGGAGGAGTCGGCGTCCAGGACCAGGAACTCGTCCTTGGGCGCGTGAGCGTCCACGGGCGTCTCCGGGTGCTCCGCGGCCACGGCCCGCTGCGCTGTCGGGGCCCCCGACAGCGCCGCCACGACGTCGTGGGAGGCGAGCAGTTCCCCGGCGTTGTCCAGGTCGGTGACCATGGGGAGCTTCGCGTAGCTGAAGGTCCCCACCACCACACGGGGCTCGAACCGCAGGCCGGGGACGCCAGGGGCCCGTTTCGCGAGCCGCTCGGAAACGGACGCCAGGGAGATCCGTCCGTCCGTTTCGAGCAGGTCGGTGAAGTCCCCGGTCTCGACCGAGGCGGCGAAGGAGGTCCGCAGTACGTGCAGGAGCGCCGGGTTGACCTCGGTCTCCTCTCTCAGGGTGAGGGTGAACTCGCCGCGCTCCTGGGCGGGTTCGACGGTCGCCGCCCGGAGCAGGACCGGGGCCTGCGGCCTCCTGCGCTCCTCCTCCCAGACGGCCATCCCCTCGGCCAGGTAGCACGTCCAGACGCCGCGCTCCTCCTCGAACTCGACGGTCCGTTTGCGGATGGCGAGTGCCCTCTTGCGCGCGGCGTCAAGACCGTCGGGGAAGAGGCGCCCGAGCGTGACGGTCCTTCCCATGAACAGGGTGTCCAGGGCCCGGGCGTCCGCCTCACCCAGGTCCAGGGTGCCGACCTTGAGGTCGCGAAAGTACAGCAGCGTGTTGCGACCGCCCGCGTCGAAGAGGTCGGCGCGCCAGCGCTTGGCGGCCTCCGCCACCAGAGGGGAGGGGTCGGCGGAACCGTCGTGGGTGAAGGGCATACGGCCATCCTCTCTGACGTATCGCCGCCTCTCGGGATACGTGACCTCATCGGGATGTGGTGGTGAGCTTTTCGTCCCGTCGCGCCGTGCGCCGGGTCGGCCGCGCCGTTGCTTCGAGAGCACGGCCAATCCCGCCCGCCGGCCGTCGGAGCACGGTCAACCGAGGAGCCGGGAGGCCACCGCATCAGGTTCGGACAGGCACCGCCACGCGGGAACCCGTACCGTGCGCAGGCCCGAGACCGCAGCGAACAGGGCGGCCCTGTCGAGGGTCCGCTGCAGGGTTCGGCCTGGGGCGGAAGAAGCGGTGCCGCCGAGACCGGCACCGTCGACGATCACCGCCGTCTCCTGCGCGGTAACGGCGACCAGCAGATCACAGACATAGCCCTGAACGCGGTGGCGGGCCTTCACCTGAGCCCCTCGACCGGTGAGAGCGTCGAACAGTCGGCTCTCGGCCTCGCCGAAGCCCGGTCCGGTTCCGGGCACTGGCTCGGCCGCGAGATCGGCGAGCAGCCCCCCTTGCTCGGACCAGTACTTCCGGTCGCCGACGACGTAGAGCCGTGACCGGGCCCGGGTCACCGCGACGTTCCACAGGTTCTGCTGCCGCAGTGCCCATCGGCCGCTACTGCTGTGCACCCCCGTGGCCGCGGCCGGGGAGACGACGACCACGTCCCGCTCACCGCCCTGGAAGCGGTGCGCCGTGCCCACCCTGATGCGTTCGAGGGCGCGTGGGCCGAGGGCGCGCTCGATCTGCCGTACCTGGGCGGCGAAAGGCGACACCACTCCGATGCTCGCCCGCTCGGGCAGTGCCCGCCAGAGTTCGCGCAGAAGGTCGACCACCGCCTCCGCCTCCCGCTGGTTGCGGCAGGAGCGGCCTCCGGGGCGTTCGCAGTCGCCACGCACGTCGACCCACTGGACGGCCGGTTCGTGCGGGGCGGCCAGAGCCGCCGTATCGGTGCGCACGGCCAACCGTTCACCATAGAAACGCCGGTTCACCGAGGCGACGATGTCGGGGTGGCACCGGTAGTGCTCGTCCAGCCAGAGCACCTCACCACCACCGGCGACCAGCGCGGAGGCGGCAGCGTGATAGGCGGAGGAGCCGGTGTAGGCCAGGGAGCGCTCCTCGGTCTCGGCGGGGTCCAGTCCGTGGGCGGCATGGATCCTGCGATCGTCCTGCGGTGTCAGAGTGCTGACCGGCTGGAGTTGGTGCGGGTCGCCGATCACCAGTGCCCGTCGCGCCCGGTAGAGCAGCGGGAGCAGGTCCGCCACGGTGCACTGGCTGGCCTCGTCGACCACCACCAGGTCGAACAGGGCGGGCTCGGGGGGAAACACCCCGCGGACCGACCTGGACGTGGTGGCCCAGGCCCGGACCACACGCACCAGGGCCTTGGTGCCCTTCCAACCGCTCTCCCCCGAGGCCAGATTGCGGAGCCTGTCCTCGATCGCGGTCCTGCCGAGGGCCAGGGACTCGGCGACCCGGCCCAGCAGGAACTCTCGGCTCACCTCGCGCCGCTGTTCACGCAGTGCGCGTACACGCTCAGAGCTCTCCTCCGGGGACGGTAGCCCGCCGCCGCGTTCGAGAAGGTCCCTCCACTCGCGCTCGACGTCCAGAAAGGCCAGAACCTCGGCGAGATCCTGGTCGGTGCCGGTGATCCCGAGTCCCCGGCGCGTCCGCCAGCGGTGCCACCAGCCGAGCCAGCGCGACTCCAGCGCCGCTTCCACCCTGTGGATCCAGTCCCGCACCTGCCGTGCGCCCTCGAAGGCAGCGGGGGTGACACCGCGGGGCAGGCACGCGATCCGCCGGTCACGGGTCCCGGCCAGCAGCGCCAGGCGCCTCTCGTTCTCCTCGACTTCGGACAGGGCGTCGTGGGCCGCTTCCAGCCCTCGCTGGCAGGCGGCCAGGTGTGCGTACGCGGTGGCGGTGTCGACGGGCTCCCACTCCGCCGCGAGCAGAGCGTTGAGGATCTCCGGTTCCCTTGCCCGCCTCTCCTGGTTGCCGGTACGCACCATCAGATCCACTGGGGAGCCGAGCCGGTTGACGCGGGTGGCCACCTCGTCCACGGCGGTGTTGTTGGTCGAGGCGACCAGGACGGACTGCCCTGCGGCGACGGCGGTGGTGACCACCGAGGTGATGAGTTCGCTCTTGCCCGTGCCGGGAGCACCGGTGGCGACGGTGAGCGCCCTGCTCATCGCCGAAGCCAGGATCTCCTCCTGGGCGCTGTTGCTCCGACCGGTCACCACGGGCGGGACGGCCCCGGACGCGCTGAGGGCGTGGCGGGGATCGGAGAGCGAGGCGAGGGCGGTGCGGGGGATGGCGTCAAGCCGGATCCCCTTACCGCCCCCGCCGTGATCGAGGTCCCCGACAAGCTGTTTGACCGCCGTTCCGGCGGGATCGGCACGGTAGAGGACGGCGGCGTTCTGGGCGCCCCGGCGCGCGCCGTGCCGCACGTCGACGGAGTCGCGCAGTTCACCGGCCACGAGGTCGTCCACCCTCGGCAGACCGAGGCGGGAGCACACGACGCGTGCTTTGTCGGCCAGACCGGCGACGCCGCTCCCCCGCCAGTCGGCCTCGAACCAGGCGGCCAGTTCCTCGACGTCGCTCTCGTCGAGGTCGGCGGCGGAGACCAGCAGCTCCCGGTTGAGTTCGGGTTCACCGACCGGGACGAGGAAACGCCCGCCGGGCCCCTCCGCCATCTCCACGTCCATCACGATCAACGGGGCGAGTTTGGCCTTCCTGCGCCCCCTCCCAGGGGAGGGGGACGGGTCGAAGAGCACCGCCGGATAGCCGTAGCGCAGGGGGGCACCCTCCTTGGCGGCCTCCCGGGCGAGCCCCTCGGCCCGGCCGACGAGCGGCCACTGCTCCTCAGCGCCGCTGAGCAGGGGCTCGGAGCCCGTCTCGCAGACCGTCACATCACGGCCGTTGGCGTCGGGCAGTTGCTGGAGAACGCTCTGCCTGACCAGGCAGTCGCGCTGGTAGTCGAGAAAGGCGTCCCAGCGCCATCCCGAGGCCTCACCTCCGCTCACCCCCGCGGGAGGCGTTGCGGGTCCTGTCCGCCGCCCCTCGGCGTCGCGCCCTCCCACCGTCTCGGCGTGCCCGCCCGGACCGGACCAGCGGTCGGGCCCCGCTTCCCCGGGCAGGGCGGTCGCCGTGGCCGCCCCGGTGTGCCGGGCGAGTGCCAGCGACCCCCGCACTCCGAGGGTGGACACGGTGACGCGCTGACCGTCCACGTGGTCCACCTCGCGGTGAACGTACTGGTAGAGGTCGACCGCGTCGATCCAGCCGTCGCCGTTGGCGTCGGGCGCGGCACCGGAGAGCCCCCGTACGACCGAAGCGCTGAAGGGTGAGGGGCGCACCCCGTGGGTGTTGTCCCCCTCCCTGGCCTTCTCCAAAGCGCCGGAAGCGGCGATGACGTAGGTGCCCGCTCCGTCGCTGAGCTGGCGTTCGAGGTCGAGGGGGTCGTCCTCGGCGGAACGGGTCGCGAATCCGTCGGCGAAGGCGCCCCCGTGGCAGCAGTCCAGCAGGAGCACCTTGCTGCGCGTCCTGGAGTCCTCCAGCATGCGTTTGAGGACTTCGGCCGAGATCGCCGTGCTCTCCAGGCGTCGGTGCCGGGTGTCGCGGAAGGCCAGGTGCAGTCTGCCCCGCTTGTCCTTGAGCCCGTGTCCGGAGAAGGAGACCAGCACGAGGTCGCCGGGACTGCCCTCGGCCAGGGCCGCCTCCAGCGTCTCCATGGCCTCGGTGCGCGTGGGGTCGACGAGCGCCTCGACGCGGTCGTAGTGGCCGTTGTCCCTCAGGGCCCGGTCGAGTTCCCTGACGTCGGCCCGGGGCGAGTACAGGTCGTCGAACTCTTCGTAGCGGTTGACACCGATGAGGATGGCCGTACGCATCAGGTGTCGGATTCCTCGGGGCCTCCGGTGACGGAACGTCCGGCGTCGGGGCGCAGGGCCCGGACGTAGGTCTCCACGTCACCGGGCGCCACGGTCCCCTGCACGGTGACCCTGGCCCCCTCGACCTCGACCGTCACCGACCTCTGGCCGCTCTGCTCGATCCAGGCGCCGATGAGGGTGACGGCGTGGGCGAGCACGGGTTTGAGCAGGACACCGGTCACCAGGACGGCGCCGGCGACGGTGGCCGGATCGGCCGAACGCGTACCGGCCACGGACTCCCCCTCGACGGGGCGCACCTCATCGACGTCCAGGTCCTCCAGGAGGAGGACCAAGTCCCGAGTGTACTGTTCGGCCTCCTCCTCCGTGACGTCGTCCAGGAAATCGATACCGGCCACCAGGCCACCCGAAAGATGCACTCGTCCGCGCTCCCGTTCCCATCACTCGGCGGCCGTACCGTCACGGCCCGCCGACATCGCGCCACGGAAGGTTCTACCAATCGGACCCCGGGGTCCGCCGGAGAATCGGGCCCCCTGGCCGCTTCCGGCCACGTCGGGGGACAAAAGTCCCCAGAGCGACGAACAGGACGAGACGTCGGCTCCCCGGGTACGCGGTGTCCGCTGCCTGCCCGAACGGAGGAAGTCCGCCACGGCCAGGACCGGAAGCAGGCCGTGCAGACACACCGTCGCCACCCAGACCAGTGCTCCATCCGAAGGGGACAGGGGACGATGGGGCAGGACGACCGCCAGGTAGACCACTGCGGACACCAGCGGGGCGGTACAGGCCGCGTCGCGCGGGGCCTCCCAGCCCGCCGACCGTCCGCGCAGTACCAGCACCGCCTGGCCGAGACCGCACAGCAGGGCCGACTGGACGGTGAAGTACAGCAGGAAGAAGGTCGGGTCGACCCGCTGGAGCATCTGGGCGCACACCCCGGTCGCGGCCACGGCCACGGCCGTGATCCGGATGGTGCGCGAGGCGGTGTCGGGGGTGTCCTCGGACATGGCCTCTCCGCGTGTAGGGGCTCGGGGGCGAAGGCGGGCACCGACGACCGAACAGAACTCGGACGGGACCGCCTCCACCGCCCGGTGCGGGAGCTGTCGCGGCGGCCTGGAAGCGGTCCTCTGTCGGAAGGCCGCCGTCTCACCCCTCCACGTTCCGAGCCCCCGGGTCGCTCCCCGTACGCACGAGCTCGGCGAGGCGCCATGCGGCATCGTTGCGCCAGAGATCACAGAAGGTCATGAGGGCACCCAAGGTGTTGCGCAGGTCCTGTGCCGCGGCCTTGCGGGGTATATCGGTGCGCAACCATTCGACCCTGCGCATGTGCCGACGGTCCTCGGGCGCCCGGGGAGCGAATTCGTAGTCACCCGTGACCCGGCCGATCGCGGTCGTGGACTGCTTCTTGTTCTTGAGTAGAAGGACCACCAGGTCACCGGTCTGGATCTTGCCCCAGAAGGCCCAGAGTTGGCCCGCCTAGTTGCGGATGAGGCCCTGGCGCTCGCCCTTGTAGGCCTGTTCTGCGACTTCGACCATCCGGGATCGGCTGTCCACCGCGGTCAGATCCCCCACCTCGTTGAACCCCCGCCGACCACGCCGCCTCGGAGCGCCCATCCCTCGCGTTCCCCGTCTCTCCCCGCCCGAGCCAGCCAGGCCGGCGTCTCCGTCTGGACGGCTTCCGCCGGGACACCGGGAAGGATCGCGGTGACCTGCCCGGCCACCTCCTCGATCCACGACACCGCGGCCTCCGCCTCGGAGGCGGCACCCCGGACCGCGCTCCTCCCATCACTACAGCAGGGCACCCGGGGGCTTGAACAGGCCGTCGCCCAGGTCCGGTGCCTCCTCCTCCGCGGCGCGGCGCGCACTCCGTGCCGCCAGTTCGGCGGCGTTGGGCGGCAGGAACCGGCTGGGCTCGCCGTGCCAGGACAGCAGCAGCGAGTCCCGCGCGCGGGTGGCGGCCACGAACAGCAACGACCGCGCCTGCTGGAGCTCCCTGCCGTACCGGGTGGCGTCCGTGTCCTTGTAGCGTTCCACACCGGCGTTGGGCACCAGGCCCTCGGTGAGGCCCGCGACCACCATGTGCTGGTACTCCAGCCCCTTGAACCGGTGCAGGGTGCCCACGTGCACGGACTCCTCGTGCCCCTTGGGCGGCCCGTCCGAGCCCAGCGAGACCGCGCGCACCCCGGCCCGCACCAGCTCCCGCTCCACCTCGCCGACCATCCCGCGCGTGGGGACGGCCACGGCGATGGAGGCGGCCCTGCCGTCCCGCTGTGCCCGCTCCTTGAGGGCGCCGACCCGGGTGGCCAGCGCCGCGGTCTCCCCCTCCCAGGTGGCGGCGCCGTGGAAGTCGGGGCGGGGGCCGCGCAGCACCGACCGGTAGCCGCGCAGGGTGTCGGTGCCCTCGTCCAGGTCGTCCCAGGTCTCCTCGCCGAGCAGGCCGAGCGCCGAACCCAGGATCTCCCGGGTGGTGCGGTAGCTCAGGGTGAGCCGGGAGGAGCGGCCGACGATGTTGACGCCCAGGCTGCCCAGGGACACCCGGTTGCCGTAGATGCGCTGGTGGGTGTCGCCGACGAGGAAGATGTCGTCGTCGGTGTGGTCGACCATGGCGCGCAGCAGCGTCCAGTGGGCGGGGTTGAGGTCCTGGGCCTCGTCCACGACCACGTGTTCGTAGCGGAAGCGCAGGCTGGCGTGGGACTGGTCCATGCGGTGGAGCATCTGGCCGCCGTGCTCGGCCTCGCGCCGCCGGTTCTCGGCGATCTTGGCCGCACGGCCGGACTCGGCCTGGGCGGCGGCCTCGGCCACCTGGCGGAAGGTCCACAGGCCCTTGTCCTGGAGGCGCATGGTGAGGCGCTCCACGAGCTGCCAGATCTCGGCGCGCTGGGCGCGGCTGACCCGCTGCCCCCGCCCGGCGCGGCGCGCGCGGAAGTACTCGGCGCGGGTGCGCACGCCCTGGCCGAGGATCACCTCGCTCCACTCGGCGTGGAGGAACTCGGCGTCCCAGTCCTGTTCGCCGAGTTCGAGCAGCATGTCGCGCCACTCGCGGATCACCTGGTGGTCGCCGACCGTACGGCGGCGCCGACGGTCCTGCCCGGTCTCACTGACGATCCGGGAGGCGAGCGCGTCGATGTTGACCACGTCGACCCGGTCCAGGAGCTGCTGTCCGCCCAGGTCGAGCAGGCGGGCGCGCAGGTCCGCGGCGAGGTTCTTGTTGAACGTGGTGAGCAGGACGGGTTTGGTGAAGCCGGGACCGAGCCGGTCGACGAGGTACTTGACCCTGTGCAGGGCGACGATGGTCTTGCCGGTTCCGGGGCCGCCGCTGACGCGTGCGGGGCCCTTGTAGGCGCGGTGGACGAGCCTGCGCTGGGTGGGGTGGAGGAAGACCTTCCACGCGGCGAAGTCGTCCTCCAGGACGACCTGGAGATCGGTGTCGGAGGTGGTGACGCGGGTGGCGGGCCGGGCGAGCGCCGCGAGGTAGTCGGTGGTGTCGACCGGCTCGGCGGCGGCGACGGGGCGGGTGACCTCGTCCATCACCTCGTCGTAGCCGCGGCCGTCGGCGAGGGCGAGCAGGACCTCCTCGGTGTGCCGGGGGGCGTACTCGACCAGGCCGAGGAGTCTGCTCTCGGTGGTGATGGACAGCGCGAGGGAGACGAGGCCGTCGGCCACGCCGAGGTCGCGGAGCTGGTCGGCGGTGTAGTCGGCCAGCAGGGGGCGCGGCCCGGCCGGTTCGGGCTCCGGTTCCGCGACGGGCTCGGGCGCGGGTTCGGCCGGGGGCGTGTCGGCGCCGGCGGGGCCGGTGGCCTCGGCGGAGGCGACGAGGTCGAAGATCTCCAGGGCGCCGGTCACCTGGTTGATCCCGAACCGGAACCGCTCCAGGTGGTCGTAGACCTGCCCTCGGGGGCGCAGGGCCACCAGGAGGTAGTCCTGGCCGCCGACGTGGAAGAGGATCGCGCGGTAGTCGTCGGTGACGCGGGCGGAGAACAGCCGGTCGTGCCCCTTGAGGGGCTTGAACCGCAGGCCGGGGGTGTCGGGGTTCTCCCGGAACCTGTACTGGAAGTCGTACAGCGCCCCCTTGACGTTGCGCGGGAGCTTGCGGATCTCCTTGTCGGCCTTGTCGAGCAGCCTCAGTGTGGCCTTGTCCTGCACGCTCATCCCCTCGCGCTCGTCTCGTCGTCGGCGGCCAGTACGCTGACCAGCTCGGACACGTCCCATTGGGCGGCCTCGGCCACGTGCCAGCCGTCCTCGGCGTAGGCGGCCTCACCGCGCTCCTTGTCGGCGGCGTTGCCGTGGAGCCGGGCCGAGAGCACCACCGCCACCTTGTGGTCGGGCCAGGCCAGTTCGGCGGGCCACATCCCGCTGCCCAGCTCGTAGCCGACCTCGGGGGCGGGTACGCCGCGGTCGGCGAGTTTCCCGGCCAGGGCGGCCAGGCCGGGCTCGTCGGGGTCCATGAGGTCGTTGACCTGGACCCAGGCGGGGTCGACGGTGATCCGCACCCGGTGCGCGCCGTCGGAGGGCTCGCCCCCGGCGAGGGTCTCGACGAGGGTGGCCAGGCCCTCCTCCAGGTCCGCGCTCTGGACGCGGGTACTGGCGAGGGTGTCACCGAACAGCTCCTCGGTCTCGTCGGCCTCCATCGCCCGCCGGGCGACCGAGTCGTCGAGCCCGTCGCCGCCGACCGCCGACAGGACGGACACGTCGAGGTGGTCGAGGGCGCTGAACGCGAACTGGCCGCCGTCGCCGCCCGGTCCGGCGAGGAACTGCACGAGGTTGCCCCAGTACAGCCACGCCTTCCAGCGCTGCCGGTGGGCGTCGAGGCCGGCGGTCAGGGTCTCGGTCCGGTCGTCGAGGACCGTGAAGGCGCTCAGGGCGGTGCCCTGCTCCTGGCGGGCCACGACCACCAGCGTGCACCCGGCGTCGTCGGTGCCCCGGACCAGTGCGCACCCCTTCCCGGGCAGGGGGCCGGGCATCGGTTCGCCGCGCAGGACGGGGCCGATGTGCGGGGTGACCTCCACCGCCCCGCCGCGCGTGTCCTCTCTCCCGGGCTTGCCCATCATGCCGGAGACGGCCATCTCCACCCGCCTGCGCCACGCCTCGCGGTCGGGAGCACCGAGGTAGGCGAACAGGGCCTCGGCCGGGCTGTTCCACACCACCGAGTCCAGTTCCTCGGGGTCGCCGCCGCGCTTGCGGTAGGCCTCCCGCAGCGGTTTGCGCACGTTGATCCCGTAGGGCGGCCAGACCGGGTGCTTGACGTCCTTGCCGTCGAGGTGGTCGAGGTCGTCCCAGGTGAGCTGGAAGACGGTGATGCCGTGGGCGCGCAGCCGGGCGCGCTTGTCGGCGTCGTCGGCGATCCGGTTGTGCTCGGGCGAGGCGTGGTAGGTGTAGCCGTCCAGGTAGAGGGCGACCTGGTCGCCGCTGGTGTCGGTGCGGCGGAACACCACGTCGGGCCGGGTGCCCCTGATGGTGTTCTGGAACAGCACCTGCCACTTGACCACTGCTTCGTCGGGGCCGACGAGCTTCAGGGTGGCGGTGCGGCGGCCGTCGACGCGCGCGCCGAGTTCGAAGGCGCGGCGGCTGCCGGAGCCGCCGGCCCAGCGTTGGAGGGCGTCGAGGAAGCGGGCCTCCAGTTCGCTCTCCACCTGGTCCCACAGGGAGATGTCGTCGGTGCGGGCGATGCCGTCGGTCCTCCAGTCCCGGAGGAGGTCGTCGAGCATCTCCTCGGCCAGGGCGCGGTCGGCGTGGGGGAAGCCGCGGTCGTTGACGTGGGCGAGCAGGCAGCGGTGGCAGGCGGTGCGGCCCTCGCTCTCCTTGCAGGGGCAGTGCGCGACGACCCGGTGGGCGGCGGTGAGGATCTCGCGGATGCCGTCGGCGCCCGAACGCGGGTCGAGGTAGCCGCTGCCGCCGGGCAGGGTGTCGTGGATGACGAGGTAGCGGCGCTGGTGGCCGGTCTCCCGGTCGGGCATGACGGCGAGGGTGGCGTCCAGGTGGTCGAGGGAGCCGCCGTAGACACGCGCGAACCCGGCCATGAGTGCGGCCTTGAAGCTGACGATGCGCTCCTCGGTGTGCACGGTGGCCACTGGCAGCAGGATGCGCAGCGCCTCGGTGCGCAGCGTGTGGGCGAGGACGATCCGCTCGTGCTCGACGCGGTCGCCGCGCCGCTGGCCGCACCACGGCCGGTGGTAGCCGGGCCGGGAGTCGTAGGAGCTGCCGAGCAGGTCGCTGACGGCCTCGCGCGGCTCGTCGGCGGTGGCGCCGCCGCAGGCGCGGCACACGTGGAAGGGCGCGGGGACGACCTCCCTGCCCGCGAACGTGGCGGTGGCGGTGCGGTTCATGCGCAGCGCACCGAGGTTGAACCGGCGGATCACGGCCCGGCGGGTGAACTCCACACCGAACACGCGCGTGGCGTGCCGCCAGGCGCCGGGGGCGATCGCCTCGTCGGGGATGTCCACGGCGGTGGCGGTCTCGTAGTAGACCCGTCGGCGCTCGTCGTGCTCGTCGCGGATGAGGGCGTCGTCGCGCCGGTCGCGGGCGTGGACGCGGGTGGGCTCCAGGACGCGGTAGAGGCTGGCCCGGTCGGCGATGGCGGCGTTGTCGCAGCGCGGGCAGGGCGCGGTGTCGGCGGCGGCGTTGGAGGTGCGCACGTACCCGCAGGCGGGGCAGACACGCCAGTCGCGCCAGGCGGGGCGGTGCATGGAGCCGATGTCGAGGCCATCGACCTCGTGCCGGTAGCCGCGCACGTAGTAGTGGTTGCCGGGCGCGAAGTCGGTGAGGGCGCGCACGGCGGGCCGCCGGTACTCGCGCACCTCGCTGCGGAACTCGCGGTCTCCCTCGGCGCCCGCCTCCTCCCAGGTGAGGGTGGCCTCCAGTTCGGTGGCGCTGTCGACGAGCGAGTAGTTGGGCAGCAGGCCCAGGTCGACCAGGCAGCCGTGGGCGCTGGTGCGGCCGATCTCGCCGATGCGTTTCCGCACGGCGCCGCGTTCGGCGCGCAGGGCGCGTTTGCGGCGCTTCTGCTCGGGGTCGGAGTCGATGAGGGCGTCGATGGAGGAGCTCACGGCCTCCACGCGTTCGCGCAGGTCGCGCAGGCGCTCGGCCCAGACCTCCTCGACCCGGGCGACGGCCTCACCCAGTCCGGCGGTGGCGTGGTGGCGCAGTTGGTCGGCGGCGACGCGGTCCACGCCCTGCCCGGCGCCGCCGAACAGGTCGAGGAACCCGGCGGCGAGCCGGTCGCCGCGGGCGAGGGCGCTCTCGGTGAAGCCGCGCAGCCAGCCGATGTCGCCGAAGAGGTCGGCGGCGCGGCCGGGCAGGGCGGGCACGCCTGGGAGGTCGCCGCGCGCGGCGAGGTCGAGCAGGTGGGCGGTGTACTGGCGGCGCAGGATCTCCACGGCGGAGGGGAAGCTGCCGGGCGGGGCGATGCGCCCCGCGATCATGTCGAGGGGCTCTTCGAGGTAGTAGCGCTCGCGGGCGCGGCGGCCGACGAGGGTGAGCAGGAAGGCGTTGCCGGAGCGGCGTCCGGCGCGGCCGGCGCGCTGGACGTAGTTGGCCGGGCCGGTGGGCAGCGAGCCGAGGACGACGGCGGACAGGGCGCCGATGTCGATACCCAGTTCGAGGGTGGGGGTGGCGGAGAGGACGTTGGGGTCGGTGTAGCGGGTGCCGCGCTTGAACGACTCCTCCACCCTCTCGCGCTGGGCGCGGGTGAGCTGGCCGGTGTGTTCGGCGGTGGTGACGCGGAAGGGCCGCGCCTCCCGGTAGAGGCGACGGTAGTAGTCGTCGAGGAAGCGGCGGTCCTCGTCGGGGGTGAGGCGGCCCGTGCACCGGTAGCGGGGGCAGGCGGCGGCCGCCCAGTCGGCGGTCTCCTCGGGGTGGGCGGTCTGGCGCCAGTTGCACACGTGGCAGCGCAGGCCGCCGCCGACGACGGCCTCCTCGTCGGCCAGGGCGCGCACCTGGACGTGGCCGGGGGTGAGCCCGTAGACGTTGACGCCCGCGTCGGTGCCGGTGCGGGTGAGGACGCCCTCGTCGTGGAGCAGGTCGAGGAGGCGGCCGAGGTAGCGGGTGGCCGTGTCCGGCCTGACCTGGAGGCAGCGCACGGTCCAGTCCTGGTACCAGTTGCCGCTCCCGGCGATGGAGTCGAACTCGCTGCGCTCCTTGCGCTGGTCGGTGAGGAAGCGCGGGGCGGGCAGCCCGCCGCCGCCCCTGGGTCTGGGGAAGGCGGGCATGCCGTCGGGGCGTCGTCCCCAGATGGTGCCGAAGCGGCGGGTGCCGACGTTGGCCGTCCAGGGCTCCAGCCAGTGGTGGCTGATCCCGCCGCGGGTGCGCAGGCGTTCGAGGAGGCCGCGCACGTAGCCGCGGAGTACGGCGGGGTCGGGCCGTGCGCCGAGCTGGGCACCGCTGTGCTGGAGCACGTCGGCGGCCAGGGCGGCGACGTGGTCGGGCCGGTCGAGGTGGACGCGGGCGGCGGCGGTGCGGGTGAGTTCGAGGGTGCGGCCCTGGCGGGAGCGCAGGCCGAACTCCAGGACGGCGGTGAAGGCGAGGCGTTCGCCCACCAGGTCCCATTCGCGGGTGCCGCCGCCGCTCTCCCCGGCCAGGAGGCGGTCGATGCCGGGCAGGCCGTGCATGTCCGGGGGGACGACGCACGCCAGGTAGGCGGGGTCGGCGGCGCGCTGGACGGTGTCGGCGATGAGGTCGTTGAGGTCGACGGGGGTGCCGTCGGCGGGCAGCCCGGAGGCGAGCAGGGAGCGGGCGGAAAAGGTGTAGGAGCGGTTGGAGACGAACCCGGCGCGGTGGGCGGCGTCCTGTACCGAGTCGCTGAACATCAGCGTCCTGGGAGTCTCGCCGTCGTGGGCGAGCTGGCCGCCGGTGAACAGTTCGGTGACGGCGACGGAGGCGAGCGCGGCCAGGCCGGAGCCGAGGAAGCGGGTGCCCTGGTCGGCGTCGCAGGCGGGGCAGCGGTCGTTCTCGGCGGCGCGGAAGGACTCTTTGGTGTGGCCGGTGTCGGCGAGGACGAACACGCCGTCGAGGTCGCCCGCCTCGTGTCTGGCGATGTCGGCGGGGTCCACGGGGCGCACGTGGGAGCCGGAGGAGCGCAGGACGAGGGTCCCGACGGGGTTCTGCGCGGCTTCGGCGCGGGTGGCCCGGATGAGGGGGCGCACGTACTTCTTGCTGGCGATCGCGCCGCGGTAGACCTTGTCGGGGTCGGTGACCAGGTCGGCCGGGGAGGACTCGGGGGAGATCGCCGCCCAGCCGGAGCGGCCGCAGTGGCGGCAGTAGACGGCGGGCAGGCTGACGCGGCCCAGGTTGGCGGTGGTGGTCTCCGCGCCGAGGGCGGGCAGGGTCTCGCCGTGCCAGGCGAAGGAGGGCCGGTCGGCGACGGCGCGCAGCAGGCGCGAGACCGAGCGCACCCACAGGTGCGTCTCGATGGTGACCAGGGGGCGGTCGGGGTCGCCGTCGGGGGTGTCGGGGTCGCGGGCGGTGGAGAGCAGCGCGACGTAGCGGGCGAGGGCCTCGGCGGTGAGTTCGGGGGTGCTGCGCAGGGCGCGCCCCCAGGCGTAGGCGCCGCGTTCGGGGAGCTTGTCCAGGACGGCGGCCATCGGCGCGACCGTGCCGTCCAGGATGCCCAGGACGGCCTTGGTGAGGATGTGCTGGCGCAGCAGGGCGCCGAGTTCGCGGGGGGCGAGGCCGTCGCGGCCGGTGAACTCGCGCATGATGCGGCCCATGGCGGCGGGGTCGCCGTGCGGGTCGGGGATGCGGGCGACCACGACCGGGTCGGGTACGGGGAGGTCGTACTCGACCTTGGGGATGAACTCGTCGATGTCCAGGCGGTCCTCGCCGACGACGGAGTCGGGGCCGAACTCGGTGGCGAAGACCGTGGCGGCGACCTCGCGGATGCGGGTCCCGGGGTCGGCGGCGTCCGCGGCGGCGTCGGTGCCGTCCTGGCCGAGGGTGGCGCTGGTGGCGACCGGGCAGATGCCGCCGAGGGGGCGGCCGGGGCGCGCGTTGCCGGTGGCGGCGGACAGGCGGCGCAGCAGCATGGCCACGTCGGTGCCCTGCGCGCCGTCGTAGGTGTGGAACTCGTCGACGACGACGTAGGTGAGGGCCGCGTCCTTCCACAGGGGCAGGTCCTGCTCGCGCTGGAGGAGCAGGTCGAGCATCTTGTAGTTGGTGATGAGGATGTCGGGCCGCTGGCGGCGGATCTGACCGCGGGCGGTCATCACCCGGTCGTGTCCGGTCTCGGGGGTGTCGCCGATGTAGAGGCCCGCGGTGACCTGGGAGAGGGCGGGGTCGGCGAGGTAGCCGTTGAGCCGCTGGGCCTGGTCGGTGGCCAGGGCGTTCATCGGGTAGAGGAGGACGGCCTTGACGCCGTCGTTGCCGTGGGCGCGTTCACGGCGGCAGTGGTCCAGGAGGGGGATGAGGAAGGACTCGGTCTTGCCGGAGCCGGTGCCGGTGGTGATGAGGGTGGGCTCGGCGGGGCCGCGGAGGGTGGACAGGCGCTCGAAGGCCCTGGCCTGGTGGAGGAAGGGCGTGAAGCCGGCCGGGCGCCATTCGAGGTGGTCCCGCCAGCCGTCGTCCGAGTGGCGGAAGGGCGTGCGGACGCGCAGGTAGGGGCCGCGGAAGATGCCCTGGACCGGGTCGTTGAAGAAGGAGTCCAGGCCCTCGCGCACGGGTTCGTCGGCGAGCGCGAAGGTGGTGGAGAGGTACTGGGTGATGTTGCGGCGCACCTCTGCGGCGGCGAGTGTGGGCTGCATGGCGGTCAGACCTCCCCGTCCCAGGTGCCGTCGCGCTTGGCGCGCTCGACGATCTCCGTGAAGTAGGCGTGCGCCTCGCGGTACTCGCGTTCCCGGTCCGCCTTGTAGAAGGGAGCTGTGTAGCCCTCGGGAATGTCGGCGGGGTCGTTGGTCTCCAGGTACTTCTGGAGCTGGAGGAAGTGTTCCTTGGTTTGCCCGAAGCCGAAGGCGTAACTGTTCTCAGCGATTCTTCGACCGTCAGCGTCAAACCAGAGCTTGGCTTCGCGTTCAGTGAGAACGGGGTAGCGCGCACGGTAGATCGCCACAAGTTGGTCAGCGGTCATGCCGATCCAGACAGAAACGAGGGCATCGAGTTCGACGAGGGCAGCGCGGCGCTCGCGTTCCCCCCGGAGGGGCGAGGCGTGCTCCCATTCAGGAGTGACTTTCTGAAGTGGTGCGATTCCTTCCCAGCCAACTGCCCATTTCTGCTCATTCCAGGATCCGTCGTAGAGTTCAGACCACAGTGGAGCATAGGCGCTGGTGAGCGAATTGAGTCGCATGGCACGAACAAGCAATGCATTTTCGAGAGGATGTTCAGGCATAGGAGCGGGCATCATGCGAGCTTCAGCAACCTGAAGATCCGAACGCCCAGTAATACGAAGAATATAGTCCAAGGGAAGAGAGGCCCAGAACCCAGCATTCAACACTGTAGTTCGATTATTCTTAATCCACATTGAATTAACTGCGTGAACATGAACAGGACCCGGTGGAATCAATGATGCATACAAACTCCTCTCCGTATTAAACGGGATCATTCGACGCCAAGCAAGACGATAGTACTCTGAATATTTTCGACCAAGCCATGAATCTTGCGCCGCCATATAGTCATCAAATCGGACAGAGCGCTCGTAATTTGCCATGGGCACAAAATCAAAAGGCAGGCTTCTCAAATCAAATGAAGACCAGTCGTGATTATTCCTACAAGGAATGTCTGGCTGCTTGGAAAATGGTTGCGACAAGCCAAAATGAGGACCCTGAAAAATAAGCTCTCCAAGATTCTTCACCGAGCCGGTATTCCACCTGATGAATCCATTTCTTTTTGCCGAAACCTCATCAAATCCACGACTGATCAGGGGATTTAACCCACCCACGCGACTTTCGTACCTGCCCAGGTAGGACAAAGCTTCAGCTTCATCAGTTGTAACCGGATAGAGCATCGGAATTTGGTCAACCGACCTTCCATCGTCGTTGACGACCCTACCCCAAGTTGACAGAAGATCCTCATCAATTTCAATCAGACGCGCCAAATGAGGCCGAAGATCCCATCTGCCCTCGACCCTAGTCCCAGGGACATCGCCGAAACCATCATGTTCCAGAGAAGGAACAACAACCGAGGGAGAGAATATCCAATTGAGGCTAGTAAACCTTACTTTTCGAGCGGTTCCATAGACATGAAGTCCAAACTCTGTATTACGATTAACAGGCTCAGGAAAGGCCCAGTTTCCGACATTACGAAAATGAATGTGAATTCTCAGCCTGCCGTAGGCTAGGGCACGGAGTCCCCCTTCCCGAACACCACCAAAGTGAGTATCAGGATGGATCATTCCAATTGACCCAAAGACTCCGGAATTACCCCAAACCCGAACCATAAAGGCACGGTATGAGTCAGGCCTAGTGCCCGAGAGCGCTTCGTATGTCACAACTTGTGACAAGAATTCACTAACACCCGAAACATACACAAGTTCATTTAGGATATAAGAATTTGAGCCACTTCGACCAAGCAGACCTTTCTTGCGACTCTTCTTCTGGTCAACGCTTACTCTATTTTCCAGCTCAAACCAAGGGTCAAGCTCAGCAAGAACGCTATCTTCATTCCAGTTCGGCCGCACCCACGGCGGATTCCCCACCTGAATATCGAAACCGCCCCGATTCGTGAAAAGATGCGCGAACTGCAACTCCCAGTGGAAGAAGCCGTGCTGCTCAGACAGCCGCTCCACCTCGTGCAGCCACGGGAAGGCCTCTCCCAAGCGGAACTCGTCCTTCATCCCCATGAGGTCGGGGATCGAGTCCTCTACGTCATCGAGGTCCGACAAACTCTCGATCTCACCGAACAGTGAGTCAGCCGGGATGTCGTGGGTCCCCAACAGCGCCTCGGCGAACTTGATCCAGTTTTCTACCTCGGACAGCGGCAGGCTCTCCTGCACCGCGCTGAAGAGCGAACCGTCGCCCCCGGCCCCACTCACCTCCAGTGTGTTGCCCAACCGCTCGTAGGACTCATCACTGCCGTCGAGCATCCCGGCCTGCTGTACCCGCCAGAACCACAGCGCGCACCACGCGTCCATCAGCGTCTTGAGCCGCCAGTACGGGGTGCCCTTCTCCTCAAGGTGTTCCAGCACCTCTTCCCTCGGAATGGCGTCCTCGGGCTGGTCGATCCAGTCCGCGCCGTACACGTCCACGCGTCGACTGATCTCCCGCTCCGACAGCTCCAATCGCCGGACCACCAGCCCCCACAGGAACTCGACCCGCCTGGACAGATCCTGCAACCGCCGGAACTGCGACTTCTTCCCGCTCGTCTTCGGCTTCCTGCGCATCGCGCGCCGCCACGCGGCCAGCTTGGCCGTGTCCTTCGGGGCGAGCGCCTTGGCCTCCTTCTCCGCAGCCACACTCCCCCACCCATACGCGGGCAGCAGGAAGTGGTGGACGTACCCCTCCGGGATCTCCCCGTCCCGGAACGGCACGTCCTCCGGCGCGGATTTGAGCCAATCGCCGTTCTTCACCGTCTCCGGGCTGTACAGCCTCCGCCCGGCACCGATCAGCGAGTTGCCCCTTCTCAGGTGCAGACCGAACCACGGTGCCTGCAAGCCCGGGTACATCACGTTCAGCCACAGCGACACCTCCGCCAGCTCCACGGCGGTCCCGTTGAGGTCCACCCCGTAGGCCCGGTGCAGCGCGATGTAGGCCTTGACCTTCTGCAACTCCGTCGCGTAGCTCTCGGGGTCCAGCTCCTCGCCCCGCTCGGCCTGCGCCCGCTTGAGGTACTCGGCCGCCACCTGGTTGATCGCCTCGTTGAGGAACGCCCCCGACCCCAGCGCGGGTTCACAGATGGTCCACTCCAGCAGCTCGCGCGCCGGGGTGACGGTCCCGTCCTGGTCCAGCCGCTCCCGCAGCGTCAACTGCACCGTCAACCGGGTCAGCGACTCGGGCGTGTAGTACGACGCGCTCGTCTCCCGGTCGCGCCCGGCCAGACGGTAGACGAACGCCCCCGGCCGGTAGCGCACCCGCTCCTCGGTCGGCTTGCCGTTCTCGTCCTTGACCCGCACCCACACCTCGTCGGCGTAGTCGTCGACCTTGGACGCCGGAACCAGCCACGACCCGCCCGACGGGTCACCCTTCTTGGCCGCCTCGTACAGCTCCTCCTCGGCGATGCGCCCGGTGTAGGACATCAGCCCCTCGTACACCGCGCCCAACTGGTTGATGCCGAGCTGGGCGTAGGAGATGAACCCGCCGCGGCCCTTCCTGTTCCCACGCGAGATCATCAGCCGCCGCAACACCTGGTGCAGGGCCTCGTTGCGCAGCCGGGTGTCGAGCCTGCGGGCGTCCGGCTCGTCAGGGTCGTCGTCGGGGTGGATCAGGGACCGGCCGATCAGCCGCGTCCGCTGGGGGTCGAACAGGTCGGCGCGCAGCGGCTCGAACCTCAAGCCCTCGCCCTCCGACACCCCCTCGGCCCGGGCCTCCTCTCCACTGAGCATCCGACCGCGCGGGTTGTGGCCCTCGTTGACCATCCGGAACAGCAGGTCCAGCGACTGGTACAGGTGGGTGCTGCGCCGGGCCTCCTCCCCCACCAGATCGTTCACCACCAGGTCGCCGAGCCGGGCCATGCTGTACCCGCGCACGTACGCCTCGTCGTCGGCGGGCACCACGCCCAGATCGGGGCGGGCCTCGGCGTAGAGCAGGAAGAGGATCCGGTACAGGTAGCGCAGCGACTGGCGGGCCAGCTCGTCGGCGAACGACCGGTTCGACCCCGTGTCGATCCGCTCGGGCCGTACGCCCTCCTCGCGCAGCCGGGCCAGGACCTCGTTGGCGATGGTCTCCACCGAGCGCTGGAGCCCTTCGCGCAGCTCCTTGGACACCCCCACCGCGTGCTGGCGGGAGGCGTCGACGAGCTCGGCGATCGCCTCGGCGGCGCCGTCCTCCGACGGCATCAGTGCTTGGGCGCCGAAGAGCGCGGCGATGGTGCCGAGCTCCTCGCCCTTGTCGGCGTTGCTGCGGCCCAGAGCGATGTCCAGGCTGACGGCGAGGTAGCGGCCCTCGCCCCACACCGAACGGTCGGCCAGCACGAGCACACCGCCGGCCAGGACGAGGACGTAGCGCAGCCTCTCGTCACGGGCGAACAGCCAGGAGACCAGCTTGGTGCCCTGGTCGATCCGCTCGCGCGCGCCCAGGTCCACCGGGTCGAGCAGTCGGCCCGCGCCGTCGGGGTCCAGGGCGGCGTCGGCGTCGGGCGCCCAGCCGCACTCGATCGCGGCCACGGTGGGCTCGTGCAAGGCCAGGCGGACCGGCAGCGGCTCGTCGCCGTGCTCGAACAGCGACTCGACCGGCTCGTCCTTGGGGGTGAAACCCAGCGCCCGCAGGACGTCGCGGTGCAGGGAGTGCAGCAGGTCGCGGTGGGCGTCGGCCTCGGCCGGGCTCACAGCGCCGCCCTCGCGCACCCGTTCGGCGTGCTCGGCCAGGGCGGGGCGGTCGTCGAAGTAGCGCGAGCGGAGCCGGCGCAGTCCCATACGCGGGGTCACGGGGCCGGGGCGGCGCCCCTCCTCCTTGGCGCGCGCGTTCTCCTGCTTCTCCTTCTCGGTCCAGTCCTTGAACGGACCGCTGGAGCCCTTGAGGTGCTTGGGCAGTACTTCGGCCAGGTAGTGGGCGGAGAAGTACTCCCCCCGGTTGGCCAGAGAGTCGTAGGCCATCTCAGTTCTCCCCCTTCACCACGGCCAGGACGCGCAGCAGCGGTTCGCCCGCCGTGCGCATCCGCAGCATGAGCCGTTCCTGTTCGGCGACGGTGTCGTGCACCTCGCCCTTCCTGCGCTGTGCGCGCGGGTCCTCGCCCAGGCCGGTGAGGCTGAGCTGGCGCCACTGCTCCAGCCGCCGCTGGGGCGCGGCCAGGGACCCCTCGATCACCGCGTCGTAGGCCTCGCGCCGGGTCTCCAGGTGGGACCGGGCGGCCCGCACGGCGGCGGGCACCAGTTCCTGGAGTGCGGCCAGGTCCTCCTCCCGGCCGGTGTTGACCATGCCGGGTCCGACCCCGGCGCGCCGGAGGGCCTCGAACATGTCCGCCACGCGCGGGGTGTCGGGCAGCCCGGTGACGGCCATCCACTCCACGACGGTGGGCTGGCCGAGTTCGTTGGAGTAGGTGCCCTGGACGAGGAAGACGGGGGCGGCGACGTCGGCGCGGACGACGCGGGCCTCGTTGCGGCGGGTCTGGACCTGCACCTTGTCGACCAGCCAGTCGACCATCGGGTGCAGGTCGCTGACGTAGCCGGTGTCGGGCCAGGTGGTCTTGGTGGCGCGGGCCTCGTCGAGGCGCTTGCGGGCGTGCGCGGGGTCGAAGGTGACGCGCAGGCGCTCCTTGACCTTGAGGCTGCGCACGTAGTCGCTGGGCAGGGCGTCCAGCCGCTGCCTGAGGTCGCGGGGCGGTTCGAAGGCGAGGATGCGCCCGTCGTCGTCCACGTGCACGTCGCGGGCGACGGTGTCCAGGGCGACGCGGACGAACTGCTCGGTGGAGTCGAACAACTGGGGTTCGGGGGCGCGTTCGGGTGCGGCGGCCTCGTCGGGGACGCCGACGTCGCCGAAGAACACCTCGCTCAGCCAGTCGTCCCCGGTGTCCTCCTTCTGTGCGTCGAGGGACTCCTCGACGGTGCGGCCCGCGAAGAGGTCCTGGATGAGCCGGTCCTCCTCCTTCTTGGCGCTGAACTGGCCGGTGACGGCCTCGGCGGTGCCGATGGCGCGGTGGGCCTGCTCCTCGCGGTGCAGGAGCTTCTCGGCGACGGCGGTGTCGTCCTTGGCGCCCTCGGTGGCGGAGGTGAGGATGAGCGCCTTGAACCGGGGTTCGTGCTCCTGGCCGTAGCGGTCGATGCGGCCGTTGCGCTGTTCGATGCGGATGAGCGACCAGGGCAGGTCGTAGTGGATGAGGTGGTGGCACTGGCGGTGCAGGTTGACGCCCTCGGAGGCGACGTCGCCGGTGACCAGGACCCGCACCTTGCTGTCGGAGAGGGCGAAGTCGCCGATGATGCGCTGCTGTTCGGTGTCGGACAGGCCGCCGTGCATGAGCGCCACCTGGTCCTTCTTGAGGCCGAGGGCTCCGGGCAGGTGCTCGTGCAGCCACTCCAGGGTGGGCACGGACTCGGAGAAGACCACGGCGCGGGTGGAGCTGTTCTTCGCTACGCCGATCTCGCGCAACTGGGTGAGCAGGCCCTGGAACTTGGCGGAGGTGGAGGTGTCGATCTTGTCCGCGAGTTCGGAGAGCTGGAGCAGGGCGGCGTGCTCGCGCGCGTCCTCGCCGTCCTTGAGGCGGCCGTCGGCCCTGCTCGTGATCGACTTGAGGCGGTTGGTGACGGTGGCGGACAGGGCCGTGTGCGAGGACAGGAACGCCTTGAGCAGGGTGTAGGGGAACAGGCGGCGCTCCTTGCGCACCACCGGCCCGCCCTCGCGGGCGTCCCCGGCCAACCAGACCTGGGCGAGTTCGGCGAAGACGGCCTCCTCGGGCGGGGTGGCGGCGCATCGCACCGATTCGGAGGGGCCGCGCTCGGGCCACTGGTCGCCCATCTCGGCGGCGACCTCGGGGTGGATCTTGGTGCGGCGGATGTAGAGGTGGTCGATGTCCTCGGCGGTGTAGTTCTCGGGGTCGGCGATGGCGGCCGGGTCGAGCAGCCGGATGAGTTCGGCGAAGGACCTCGGGTCGCCGTTGTGGGGTGTGGCGCTGGCCAGCAGCAGGGCGTCGGTCTGGGCGGCGAGCAGCCGGGCGAGCCGGTTGCGCAGGTTGCCCTCATTGATGAGGTTGTGCGACTCGTCGATGACGACCGCGTCCCACTGCATGTTGCGCAGGTGCTGGCCGTACTTGCCCTCGTTCTTGAGGGTGTCGACGGAGATGATGGCGCGCTTGAAGTACAGGAAGGGGTTGCGGCCGGCGGGGATGTCGCGCTGGATGCGCTCCAGGCCCACCGAGTCCAGGCGCACCAGGGGGATGGCGAAGCGGGTCCACAACTCCTGCTGGAACTGCTCCAGGACCTGCTGGGGGGTGACGACGAGGATGCGCTCGCCGCGGCCGCGCCGGATGAGTTCGGCGAGGGTGAGCCCGATCTCCAGCGTCTTGCCCAGGCCCACCACGTCGGCGATGAGCACGCGCGGGCGTAGCGCCTTGAGGGCGAGTTCGGCGGGGCGCTGCTGGTAGACGAGGTCGTCGAGCAGGAACTTGCCGGGCATGGCCAGGCGGCGCTCGGACTGGGGCAGCGGGGTGCGGCGCAGCACCGATTCGAGGTAGAGGCGGGTCTGGGCGAACCCGGAGGAGGGGTCGTGGACGAGCCGGGTGTCCTCGGGGTCGAGGAGGGCGACGTCGTCGATCCCGGTGAAGAACACCGCGTCCTCGCCACGGACGAACTCCGACACCCCGACGGCGCGGACCATGTGCCCGTCCACCTCGGAAGCGGCCGGGGTGCAGGTGCGCACCATCCACTCGGCGTCCCGCACCTCCACCCGGGCGCCGGGGGCGAACGGGGTCGCCTGGATCGCTCCTTCGCCTTGGGTCACTGCACGAGCCTCACTGTCGGTCGGGGATGTGGTGTGCGGTCTGTGGGGACGACGCGCGGGCCGGGAGCGCGGTTGACGCCCGGCGGGTCGGCGGCCCCGATGGTGGTTCGGGCGGTCAGGCCACGGCCGGGCGCGCGTAGGCGCGGCGCAGCCTCTCGGCCGTGCGCCCGGCGAGGCCGGTGTCCATGACGGAGGGGCCGGGGGCCGGTTCCGCCCGTGTGGGCGGGGCGGGGCGTCTGGCGGCCGGGACCGCGTCGGTGTTCCCGGTGCCGGGAACGTAGGTGCGCTCGGCGAGGAGGGCGCGGGCGGCGCCCGGCGACAGGTGGGCGTCGGCGAGCCGTTCGGTGAGCCGGGCGCGCACGTCGGCCAGGTCGGGGCGCTCGCCCGGTGCGAAGGCCAGCAGCTCACCGGCGAGCGGTGCCAGCGGCGCGGGGACGCCCGACAGGTCGGGTGCCTTGTCGGGGTTGACCACCGCGAAGCCCAGGGCCTCAGGGGTGGGGCCGTCGTAGGGGTAGCGCTTGGAGGTGGCGTAGGCGAGGACCGCGCCGAGAGCGTACACGTCGGCGGCCCCCGTCACCTGGGTGGGCGCGGTGAACTGTTCGGGGGCCATGAAGCGCGGGGTGCCCAGCCGCATGTCGGTCATGGTCAGGTCTCCCCCGGCGCCGCCGATGGCGACCAGGCCGAAGTCGACGACCTTGGGGCCGTCGGGGCCGAGCATGACGTTGGCGGGTTTGAGGTCGCGGTGCAGCAGCCCCGCGGCGTGGATGTCGGTGAGGGCGTTGGCCAGGACCAGGCCGAGCGCGGCCCCGGCGACGGCGTCCAGGGGGTCGTGGCGGTCCAGGTAGGTGGCCAGGTCCAGGCCGGGGACGTACTCCAGGGCCAGCCAGGGCCCCTCATCGGAGGACTCGGACACGGCAAGCAGGGCTGCGGTGCCGGGTCCCTGTACCATTCCCAGGGCGGTGGCCTCCCGGTCGAAGCGCTCGCGCAGGTCGTCGCGGCTCAGGCCGTCGGGGTGCAGGGTCTTGACGGCGACGAGGGTGTCCTCGTCAGTACGGCCCGCGTAGACCACGCCCATGCCGCCCCTGCCGAGTCTTCCGAGGAGCTCGATCCCGCCGAGGCACCGGGGGTCGGTGGAGGTCAGGGGTTTCACTCAGGGCCTGCCAATGCCGCCGGGGGCCGCGCGCGGTGCGCCGAGGGAGCGCGCGAACTGCCGGGTCAGGTTATCGGTTCTGACCTGCGAGTAACCCTGGACCAAAGTCATTTTCGGAACTCTGGCCACTTGTGGCCACCGGGCATCGTACCCGGATCAGGGAACCCGGCCGGGGCGGGCAAGTCCTTTACCCACTGACCTTCGCCCTGGGGCGAACTTCGGGGCCGAGGTTCGCCCCAGGGCGAACCTCGGCGCGGCGACGGTCAGGCGGCCGTGGAGAGCCGGGGGCGGTCGGTCGCCGTCCGCTCCCATGGACGGAGCGTGAGCGTGGAGGGCGGCGGGGCGGCGGCCGGGGCCGGCTCTGGCGCGGGTTCGGTGCGCGGGGTGGCGGGCGGCCACAGCAGCAGGAGCAGGGCGTCGATGTCGGGGGCCTCCGCCAGCCCGGCGGGCGTGGCGGCCCAGTACGAACCGGTGCGCTCCCCGTACCAGATGACCAGGTGGCGGTTGCGGCGCTGGAGGTCGGCAGCGATCGCGTGCTCGCGTCGGTACTCGTCGCGGTGGCCGCCC
>NZ_JBHMIV010000025.1:0-66008 GCF_048060475.1 Nocardiopsis sp. LOL_012
GCGGTACTGGTGGGGACACCGGTGGTGACGGCGGTACTGGTGGGGACACCGGTGGTGACGGCGGTACTGGTGGGGACACCGGTGGTGACGGTGGCACTGGTGGGGACACCGGCGGTACCGGCGGCGACGGCGGTGATGGCGGCACGGGTGGAGACACTGGTGACGGCGGCACTGGCGGTACCGGCGGAGACACTGGTGACGGTGGTTCCGGCGGCGACGGTGGAACCACCGGAGGTGGTTCCGGTAGCGGCACGGGCGGTGGTTCCGGCGACGGCGGCACCGGCGACAGTACCGGTGACGGTGGCGACGGCGGCACCGGCGACAGTACCGGTGACGGTGGCGACGGCGGCACCGGTGGCAGCACCGGTGACGGCGGCGACGACCGTCGGCCCCAGAACGGCGCCCCTGCCGACAGCGGTGGTGACGACGGTTCGGCGGACGACGACGGCGACCGGGACGACGACTCCCTCGCGGTGACCGGCGTCGACATGCAGGGCTTCGTGCTCGGCGGCCTCGTGGTGACCGGCATCGGCGCGTTCGCCCTGTGGGCCGGGGCGCGCCGTCCGGCCTCGATCGCCTGATCCACACGCCCGCGAACGGTCCCCGCGGACCGTGGACGTGTACCGCGGCCCCCGGCCGCGCCCCAGGGCGCGGCCGGGGGCCGCTCTCAGTCTCGGGGGCGGAGCGCGGAGGCGAGGAGGAACACCGCCAGGCCGCCGGCGGAGACCACCCACAGCGCGGCGCCCAGGCCGAAGGCGTCGCCCAGGAGACCCACCAGGGGCGGGAACGCGAAGAACCCCGCTCGTCCCAGCCACCCCACGATCGTCACACCGTCACCGCTGCGCACCCCGGGTACCTCGCCCGCCGCCGCCAGCGTCAGAGGGAACAGCGCGGACACCCCCAGCCCCATGACGCCGAACCCGACGACGGCCGCCGTGGGATGCGGCAGGAGCAGGGCGAGCGCCATACCGCCGCCCGCCAGCAGGCCGCAGACCCGGCCCACCGCGACCGCGCCGAACCGGTCGGTGGCGCGGTCGCCCGCGAGGCGGCCCAGGGCCATCATCGCCTGGCAGGCCACGAACGGCATCGCCGCGAGGAACAGCGGTGCGGACAGCTCCCCGGTCATGTACACCGCCCCCCAGGAGGCAGCCGAGTCCTCGATCCCGCCGGCGAGCATCAGCAGCACGCCGAGAGCCACGAGCACCGCCACCGCAGGGACGGGCAGACGCGTGCGGCCGCCGCCGTGCTCGGCGCCGTCCCCGCGCTCGCTGTGCTCCGGGCCTGGGAGCAGCATGCGGCCCACGGCCAGGTTCACGCACACCAGGAGTACGGAGACCGTTCCCAGGTGCCACAGGACGGGTACCCCGAGCCCCGCCATCGCGGCCCCGACGAGTCCGCCGGAGACCGCGGCCATGCTCCACACCGCGTGGAAGGTGTTGATGATGCTGCGGCCGTACCGGCGCTGGACCCGCAGCCCGTGCGCGTTCTGTGCGGAGTCGGTCCAGGCGTCGGCGCTGCCCAGGACGAGGAACGCGGCGGCGAGTATCCACCAGTCCTGTGCCAAGGCGATGAATGGGAGCGCTCCCAGAGTGATGAGACTCGTTCCGACGGCCGTGCGGCCGCTGCCGAAACGGTGGATCATCGGCCCCGCGAGCATGCCGGTCAGGATCGCCCCGGTCGGCGCCGCGGCGATGGCCAGCCCCAGTTCCGCGTTGTCGAGCGCCAACCGGTCCTTGATCACGGGCAGCCACGGCACCGCGTTGGTGTAGGTGAAACCGTTGACGAAGAAGAGGGTGGAGACCGCTGTCCGCGCCCTGCGGGCCTCGGCCGGGGGCGTGGCCCCGGTGGCGGTGCGGATATCGGGCATACTCACAGGGGGCTCCTACGCGTTCGGGCGGCGCGAGTCATCCTATCTTCCCGCCGATCCGGCGGTACGCCCTTTCCCCGCCCTTGCCTGAAAGCCCATAGGCGCCTACAAAGAGGTTCTCTGCCGTCACGTTCCCCCACCGGAGCCCTCTCGACCCCGCCCCGACAGGCCCTGCCCCGGCCACTGCTCACGACCGCCGACCCCACGCTGGAGACCGCGACCGCGGCCCGGACGGAACCGGAAGTGTTCATGATCAATGCGAGCGCGCTGCGAGATGCGCCCACCCTCGTCGGGGAGCGGATCCGCCTCGTACCCCTGGGCCCCGAGCACACGGACGCCTATTTCTCCGCCAGCCTCGACGAGGAGATCCGCAGACTCACCGGAAGCCACCGCCACCTCACCTACGAGGACGCGCGTGAGCGGTGCGAGCGGCGCCCCGCCGACGGTGACCGGCTCGACCTGGCCATCGTCTCCCGAGAGGACGGAAGCTACCTGGGCGACCTGTTCCTCTACGCGGTATCGCCCGAGAACGAGAGCGCGGGCTACCACATCACCCTGTCGGCTCTCCGGTTCGCGGGGCAGGGGCTGGGGCGGGAGGCCACCCGGCTCATGCTGGAGTACGCCTTCGACCACGTGGGCCTGCACCGGGTCTGGCTGTACGTGTACACGTTCAACATGAGGGCCATCGCGGTGTACCGCTCCTGCGGTTTCACCGTGGAGGGCCGCCTGCGGGACTCCCTGTTCTGGGAGGGGCGCCGCCACGACGCGCTCCTCATGGGGGTATTGCGTAGCGATATACCCGCCAAAGAGGACTGAAATCTGGTTTTGCCTGATGGCGGGATTGTGGCCGCTGTGGTCCGGGGTATCCCGGTAGCACTTTCCCACGGCTCACTCCACAGAGAGGAGCGGTGCGGGGCCACGGCCCCGGCACCGGCGAGCACATGAACCCGGTACCCGTTTCGCTGCCCTTCACCGACCGCACCGAGGCGGGCCGCCGCCTCGCCGAGCGGGTGCGCCCGTTCGCGGCCGCGGACCCGCTGGTACTGGCCCTGCCCAGGGGCGGGGTCCCGGTCGGCGCCGAACTCGCCCGCCTGCTCGACACCGACTTCGACGTGCTCATCGTCCGCAAGATCGGTCTGCCCGGCCGACCGGAACTGGGCGTCGGCGCGGTCGCCGAGGACGGGCACGTGATCTTCGACGACACGGCCCTGGCCCGGATGCGCCTGCCGCGCCATGCCCTGACCGCCACGGTCGAGGCCGAGCGCAGGGAACTGGAGCGCCGGAGCCGGGTGTACCGGGGCGGCCGCGCCATGCCGCGGATCGCCGGACGCGACGTCATCGTCGTGGACGACGGCGTGGCCACCGGCGGCACCGCGCGTGCGGCGCTGCGCATGCTCCGCCAGGAGAAGCCGGCCCAGCTCGTGCTGGCCGTCCCGATCGCCTCCCCGGAGGCGGTGGAGGCGCTCCGTCCGGAGGCCGACAAGCTCATCGTGCTCGGCGTCCCCGACAACTTCCGCGCAGTGGGGGAGTGGTACCGGGACTTCAGCCAGCTCTCAGACGGGCACGTGACCGCCATCCTCTCCGAACTGGGGAGCCACCGCCAGCGGCCCGAGACCGTGCGCGGCGTCCGGATCCGGGCCGGCGGCCAGGCCTACCTCGAAGGCGAGCTCACCGTGCCCGCGGCCGTGCAGGGCACGGTCGTGCTGGTGACGGGGACGGGCCGGGACGATCCTCGCTGGCAGGCGATCGCGGCGGTGCTGCGGCGGTCCGGGTACGCGACCCTGGTCCTGGACCTGGTGACGGCGGCCGAGCGCGCCCACCGGGTCGACGGTGTGGACGTCTCGGTGCTGGGCGACCGGCTGGACGCGGCGGTCGCCTGGCTCAGGCGGTCGACGGACGTGGCCGAGCGGGCCCCGGGGATCCTCGGGTACGGCTCCGCCGCTCCGGCGGCCCTGGTCACGGCGGCGCGGCACCCGCGGGACGTGGGCGCCGTGGTGGCCTACGGCGGCCGGATCGACCTGGCCGAACCAAGCCTTCCCCAGGTGGGCGCCCCGGTGCTGGTGCTGTTGGAGGGCCGGGACTCCTTCATCCGCGAACTCGGGGAGTGGGCGCGCCGGAGGATGGGCGCGGAGACCGACCTGAAGGTGGTGTCGGGGGCCGAGCAGTTGCTCCAGGAGACCCAGGAGTGGCGGCAGGCGGCGGTGGAGGCGGTGGACTGGTTCGACCGCCACCTGGAGAAGGGATGAGAAAAACCCGCGGCGCCCTCGACCTTGGTCGTCGGGCGCCGCGGGTTCGTTCTGGGGCCGGGGCCACCGGGGAGTTGCGATCGGCCGCTGCCGCGTCAGGGTCCGCTGTCAGGCGGCGTTGGCGCGGCGCATGCGGCGGCGGCGCTCGGAAGCGCGCTCGTCCTCATTGAGGCCGCCCCACGTGCCGTACTTCTCCGGACGCGAGATCGCGTAGTCCAGGCATTCCGTGCGTACCGGACAGGCCGTGCAGATCTCCTTGGCCTTGCGCTCGCGGATCTCCCGTTCCGGCTGGCGTTCGCCGTCGGGGCCGAAGAAGAGCACAAGGTCCTCGCCCCGGCACGCGGCGGCGTCCTGCCACCCCCAGCTCGGGCGGGGGCGCAGCGCGGCCTGCCGACGTACCTGAGACATGCTTGAACCACCTCTACTGAATCACTAGTAAGCTGTCAGAAAAAGCTTCAGTCACCACAAAGTCGGTCATGCGGCGTGAGAGCCCCCGCAGGACGCGAACGCCCGCGGCGATGGCGGTGTTCCCCGGTGTGGCTGAGACCACGAAGAAGCGCACGGACGAGGCGGCGACGGCCGCCGTCGACGGAGTGCTCTCACACGAACGGCTGCGGAGGCGGTGACAGCCTCCGTCCGAGCCGGTACGTAATCATGCCATCCCCGGTCCCGATCATGCACGGGGGGTGGGGAAATTACTCACAGAACCGTTACCGAATCCACGTAGCCACGGGGTGGCATGTGGTTGATTGTCCATTTTTGTCGTAAACAGCGAGCGGGTCACGGGTTCGCCGACGACGTCACACATCGTATGGCGCGATGTCCTGCCTGCCTAGGGGCCTTCTGTGATGTACTGGTCACATTGTGGACAGGCTCCGCGCCCGGGATCCGGCCGACCGCAGGGCATCACTGTGGGCGACGGTCTCCCAGGGGCGTCCGGGGCCGCCCGGCCCGAAAGGGAAACCGCCGGGAACGGATCACGGTCTTTCCGCATCCGATGCGGTAGGACAGGGGCGGCCTTTCCACGACACCGTCCGCCCGTAAAACGGACCACAGGGAGAACCACGTCACGATGGCCTTCGTGAGACTCGTCCTCAACGTCGTCTGGCTTTTCGTCGCGGGCTTCTGGCTGGCGGTCGGATACGTCATCGCCGGCGTCGTCTGCTGCGTCCTCATCGTGACGATCCCGTTCGGTGTGGCCTCCTTCCGCACGGCCAACTACGCGCTCTGGCCCTTCGGCCGCGAACTGGTCCGCAGACCCGGTTCGGGCGGAGGCAGTACCGTCCTCAACGTCATCTGGCTGATCGTCGCCGGATGGTGGCTGGCCCTCGGCCACATCGCCACCGCGATCGGTCTGGCCGTCACCATCATCGGACTGCCCATGGCGTGGGCCTCGCTCAAGATGATCCCCGTCGCCCTGGCACCCTTCGGCAACGAGATCGTCCACAGCGGTCAACCCCGGGAACCCTGGCAGTTCTGACACGTTGGATCCCCTGTGAGGGGCCGGACTCCCGGGCGGCGGCGACGGCGCCCCGCGGGCCGACCGCTTCCCCACCGCGTTCCACCGACCCCCAGAGAATGGAGTCCATGTGCAAGCCCAGCGGCCAGGAGTGTGGGCGCTCCTGAACAGGTGGACCACCGCCCGCCGGGCCCGGGCCGAGCAGCGCGCCCGTGCCGAGGAGCCGTCCTCGCCGCCCGAGCCCGAGATCCCCGAAGCGGAACTGGCGGCCCAGGACGACGTCGGCGCCGGTGACATCCTCCGCGTGGTCAGCGACGTGGCCCTGCGGCTGCTCATCATCGGCGTCGTGGCGGGATTGCTGCTCTACGCGGTGATCTACCTGCGCGTGGTCACGCTGCCCGTGGTCATCGCGGTCTTCCTCACCGCCCTGCTCATGCCCCTCGCCACCTGGCTGCGCAACCCCAACCCCCTCAAGCGCACCGGCTTCGGCCGGGGGCTGTCCACCGCCATCAGTCTGCTCTTCGGGCTCATCGTCTTCAGCGGTGTGATCTCCATGATCGTCACCCCGGCGGTCAGCGGCTTCGACGAGATCGTGGCCAGCGTCAACGACGCGGTGGACCGGTTGCAGACGATCGAGATCCCCTTCGGCCTGGACCCCGCGGTGTTCACCGAACTGATCGACAGCGCCTGGGCCCAGATCCAGACCGCCCTCACCGAGAACCAGGACCAGATCCTCACCGGTGCCTGGACCGCCACGACCGCGGTGTTCCAGGTCCTGCTCGGGATCGTCCTGATCATCGTGCTCACCGTGTACTTCGTCCACTCCGGCGACCAGCTCGTGGAGTGGCTCATCACCCTGCTGCCGCCCAAGTCCCGTCCGGGCCTGCGCCACGCGGGCAGCGTCGCCTACGGCGTGATGGGCCGGTACGTGCGCGGTGTGGCGATGGTCGGCCTCTTCGACGCGGTCGGCATCGGTGTCTTCCTCGTCTTCCTCATCGACACCAACCTGGCCATCCCGCTGATCGTGCTCACCTTCATCGGGGCCTTCATCCCGATCATCGGGGCCTTCCTCAGCGGCCTGCTCGCGGTCCTGGTCGCCCTGGTGACCGAAGGGTGGATCGTGGCCCTGGTCGTGCTGGGCGTAGTCCTGCTGGTCCAGCAGTTGGAGAGCAACGTCTTCGCGCCGCGCATCTACGGGCAGGCGCTCGAACTGCCCTCGGCCATCGTCCTCATCGCCCTGACCATCGGCAGCATCCTCGGCGGCATCACCGGCCTGTTCCTGGCGACCCCGGTCGCGGCAGTGCTCGCCGCCCTGCTGCGCAACCGGCCGCCGGCCCTTCCGCACGCTGAGGCGGCCAAGGCGGGCCCACCGGCCGGGGACGGCGGGACCGGGCCCGAGAGCGGTTCCGGGGAGGAGCGCGAGGCCCCGGCCCCCGGGGACTGACCCGCGGCATGCGGTCCCCGCCCGCACCGCGCGGGCGGGGACCGTACACCGGCGGCCACCGGATCCGGCCCCCGGGTGCGGTTACGCTGGAGCGGTCGCCCGCGCACCGGCCCCTCGCGGTCCGGGTGTGCCGCCGCACGAGTCCCACCGACCTGAGGAAGCCCCTGCCATGTTGATCGCCACCGACCTCGAACTGCGTGTCGGAGCCCGTCTCCTGCTGGAGCCGACCACGTTCCGCGTGGGGGCGGGGGACAGGATCGGCCTGGTCGGTCGCAACGGCGCGGGCAAGACCACCATGACCAAGGTCCTGGCCGGCGAGGGGATCCCCACCGGCGGGGCGGTCACCTCCAGCGGGAGCATCGGCTACCTGCCCCAGGACCCGCGCACCGGCGACCTCGACGTGATCGCCAAGGACAGGATCCTCTCCGCCCGGGGCATCGACGAGGCCCTGCGCGGCATGCGCGAGGCCGAGAAGAAGATGGCCAGCACCGACACCAAGACCCGCAACAAGGGGGTGCGCGCCTACTCCCGCTGGGAGGAGCGGCTGCACGTCCTGGGCGGGTACGCCGCCGAGTCCGAGGCCGCCGCCATCGCCTCCAGCCTGGGCCTGCCCGACAAGGTGCTGTCGCAGCCGCTGCGCACGCTCTCCGGCGGCCAGCGCCGCCGGATCGAGCTGGCGCGCATCCTCTACAGCGACTCCGACACCCTGCTCCTGGACGAGCCCACCAACCACCTGGACGCCGACTCCATCGTCTGGCTGCGGGACTTCCTCAAGTCCCACCAGGGCGGCCTCATCGTCATCAGCCACGACGTCGAACTGGTCGAGGACGTGGTCAACCGGGTGTTCTACCTGGACGCCAACCGCAGCGTCATCGACGTCTACAACATGGGCTGGAGACAGTACCTGTCCCAGCGCGAGGCCGACGAGAGCCGGCGCCGCCGCGAGCTCGCCAACGCCGAGAAGCAGGCGGAGACCCTGCGCAAGCAGGCCGACCGGTTCCGGGCCAAGGCCACCAAGGCGCGCGCCGCGCAGCAGATGCTCAACCGCGCGGACCGGATCCTGGACGGCGTGCAGGGCGTACGGGTCTCGGACAAGGTCGCCAAGCTGCGCTTCCCCGACCCGGCACCCAGCGGGAGGACCCCGCTCATGGCCGAGGGGCTGTCCAAGTCCTACGGCTCCCTGGAGATCTTCGCCGGGGTCGACCTGGCGATCGACCGGGGCAGCCGCGTGGTCATACTGGGCCTCAACGGCGCGGGCAAGACCACGCTGCTGCGGCTGCTGGGCGGTGTCGAGGAGCCCGACGCCGGCCGGGTCGTCCCCGGCCACGGCCTCAAACTCGGCTACTACGCCCAGGAGCACGAGACCCTGGACGTGGACCGGAGCGTGCTGGAGAACATGATGAGCGCCGCCCCGGACCTGCCGGAGGTCGAGGCGCGCAAGACGCTCGGCTCCTTCCTCTTCACCGGTGACGACGTGGACAAGCCCGCCGGGGTGCTCTCCGGCGGGGAGAAGACGCGCCTGGCGCTGGCCACCCTGGTGGTCTCCAGCGCCAACGTGCTGCTGCTGGACGAGCCCACCAACAACCTCGACCCGGCCAGCCGCGAGGAGATCCTGGCGGCACTGCGGAGGTATCGGGGCGCCATCGTGCTGGTGACACACGACGAGGGCGCGGTGGAGGCGCTCCAGCCGGAGCGGGTGATCCTGCTGCCCGACGGCGTCGAGGACGTGTGGAACGCCGAGTTCGAGGACCTCATCGCCCTCGCGTGAGCGGCGGCCGGCCCCGGCGGTGGTCTCCCACCGCTTCCACGACCCTGAGGAGTGCACCGTGAGCGAGGCTTCCAAGAAGCGCATCCGTGTCTCCGGCGAGGACCGCACGGCCCTGGGGGCCGAGCTCCGGCGCCGCTACGAGGCGGGAGAGAGCATCCGCATGCTGTCGGCTGCCACCGGGAGGTCCTACGGGTTCGTCCGCACGGTGCTGGAGGAGGCCGGGGCGGAGCTGCGCGGGCGCGGGGGCGGGGGCGTCTCGCGCCGCAGGGGCACCGTCGTCGAGTAGATCGGCGTGCCCGCCCGCGGCCCCCGGGTTACCTGACAGTAGGGTTCGGGTGTGACACCGAACACGACGGAGGAACCCATGGCACCGGCCCCGAGCGACACGGAAACCGCACCCACCGGGGAGGAGCTCGCCCGGGCCGGCCTGCGGCTGGCGGTGGACGGGCCGGTGGCCCGCGTCACCATCGACCGCCCGGAGCGCCGCAACGCGATGACCGGGCGCATGTGGGCCGCCCTGGCCCGCATCGGCCGGACCCTGCCCGACGGTGTCCGCGTCGTCGTGCTCGCCGGGGAGGGCGACATCTTCTCCGCCGGCATCGACCTGGGCATGTTCAGCCCGGAGGGGATCGGGGGCGAGCGCTCCATCGTCGCCGAGATCGCCGCGGGCACGGTCGACCCGGAGGGGGTGGACGCCTACATCGCGGGGCTCCAGGAGGGCTTCCTGTGGCTGCGCCGCCCCGACCTGGTGACCGTCGCCGCCGTGCGCGGGCACGCGATCGGCGCCGGGTTCCAGTTGGCCCTGTCCTGCGACATCCGAATCCTTGCCGACGACGCCTCCCTGTGCATGAAGGAGCCCGCCCTCGGCCTGGTCCCCGACCTCACCGGGACCAAGCCGCTCGTGGACATCGTGGGCGTGCACCGGGCGACCGAGATCTGCCTCACCGCGCGCAGGGTGGGCGCCCGGGAGGCGCGCGAACTCGGCCTGGCCGAGGCCGTCGTCTCCGCCGGTGAACTCCCCGGCGCCGTCGACGACCTCGTCGCCGCCCTGCTGGCCACCGACCCCGACGCGGCCGCGGCCACCAAGGCGCTGCTCCAGCAGGCCCCGGGCAACACACTCCAGCAACAGGTCGCGGCCGAGCGCCGGGCGCAGGCGGCGCGCCTCACCGCGCTCGCCGGGGCCCGGGCGGCCGACCCCTCCTGAACCGGCCGGAGAGGGCGGGGGAGACCTGGATCACGGGCCGGAAACCCCCGTCCCGTCCCGGCCGTGGAGGATGTCTAGTAGGCTTCTCCAAGCGGTCGTTCAATGCCGCGCGCATCCGAGCGCGCCGGACCGCGCAAGACGCGGAGCGCGTGCCGACCCCGTCGGCGCCACTCTTGAAGTGAAGAGTCCCGAGCCCCGAATCCAGTCCGGGGTCCGCTTCCGCGTGTGATCAGGCGCGTTTGTGTGATTTCTTCGCTGGGTCCCCGGGCCGTGTGGAGCCTTCCTCGAAACGCCGCCAAACGATGAGGAAGGTACACGTCACTTGACGGACACTGCCGTAGAGCCTGCCTTCGACGGTCTCGGGCTGCCCCAGGACATCGTCGGAGAGCTGGCCAAGAACGGTGTGACCACGCCGTTCCCGATCCAGGCGGCCACCATCCCCGACGCCATCGAGGGCCGCGACGTCCTCGGCTGCGGCCGCACGGGATCGGGCAAGACCCTGGCCTTCGGGCTGCCGGTGCTCATGCGCTGCTCCGAGCGCCGCGCCGCCGCCTCCCGCCCCCGGGCCCTGATCCTGGTGCCCACCCGCGAACTCGCCCACCAGGTGCGTGACGCCCTGCGCGGTTACGCCCGTGTCGTCGGCGTGCGTGTCGGGGACGTCGTGGGGGGCAGCTCCTACACCCGACAGATCAACGAACTGCGCCGCGGCGTCGACGTCCTCGTCGCCACCCCGGGCCGCCTCACCGACCTCATCGAGCAGGGCGCCTGCGACCTGGGCGACGTGGAGCTCTCAGTCCTGGACGAGGCCGACCAGATGTGCGACATGGGCTTCATGCCGCAGGTCAGCGAGCTGCTCGACCAGGTCCGCCCCGGCGGGCAGACCCTGCTGTTCTCGGCCACGCTCGACGGTGACGTCGACAAGCTGGTCCGCAAGTACATGAACGACCCGCGCACCCACTCCGTGGACCCGCCGGTCTCGCAGGTCACCACCATGGAGCACCACCTGCTCAAGGTGCTGCCGCGCGACAAGAACAAGATCGTCGCGCAGATCGCCGCCCGCGACGGGCGCACCATCCTGTTCGTGCGCAGCAAGTACCGCGCCGACACCATCAGCGAACAGCTCGTCCAGCTCGGTGTCCCTTGCGCCTCCCTGCACGGCGGCAAGACGCAGAGCGTGCGCACCCGCACCCTGGCCAAGTTCAAGGAGGGCCGCATCCAGGCCCTGATCGCCACCGACGTCGCCGCACGCGGTATCCACGTCGACGGCATCGACCTGGTCGTCAACGTCGACCTGCCCACCGGCCACAAGGACTACCTGCACCGCGGCGGCCGCACCGCCCGGGCCGGCTCCTCGGGCGCGGTGGTCTCCCTCGTGGCCCCCAACCAGCGCCGCACGGCGCGCCGCCTGCTCAGCGACGCGGGCGTGGTGGCCAAGCAACACCTGGTCAACCCCGGTGACGAGCTGCTCACCGAGGTGACCGGGGCACGCGAGCCCAGCGGTGAGCCGTGGGTCGAGCCGCCGGAGCCGGAGCGCCCGCGCCGAGGCCGGGGCGGCCCCCGTCGCGGCGGGTACCGCGGCGGAGGCTACCGGGGCGGCTACCGCGGCGACCGCCCGCGGGGCAACCGCCGGGGCGAGGGCGGCGGATTCCGCGACGGTGAGCGCCGGTCCCACCGGGGCGAGGGCGGCGGATTCCGCGATGGTGAGCGCCGCGGTCACCGCGACGGGGACGGCCCCCGTGGCGAGCGCCGCGGCGGGGACCGGCGCGAGGACCGGGGCGGACACCACCGCGGCGACGACCGCAGGGGCGGTCGCTACAACCCGGCAGGACGCCGCTGACCCCTACGGCTGTACCTCGGGCCCGGCTCCGGCCGGGCCCGAGGCGTGTCCGGGTGCCGCCGCACCTCCGCCGGAGCCCCTCCTTTGCCCCGATTTGACGTGTCCCGCGTGCCCTTCCGCCGCGCTGCCGTGGACAGTGGCGGGACGGCCCCGGATCAGGGTCGGGGAGTCCCGCGCCGTACGGAGGGGAACGCGTGAACGCCATCACCGCCGTCAACGACGTCCTGTGGAGCTGGATCCTCATCCCGCTCCTGATCGTCCTGGCCGTCTACTTCACGGTGCGCTCGGGGTTCGTCCAACTTCGGCTGTTCCCGGAGATGTTCCGGGTCGTGCGCAGCAGCCCCGGCACCGCGCCCGACGGCCGCAAGGAGATCTCGTCCTTCCAGGCGTTCGCGATCTCCGCCGCCTCGCGCGTGGGCACGGGCAACATCGCGGGTGTGGCCACGGCGATCGTCCTGGGCGGCCCGGGAGCGATCTTCTGGATGTGGCTGATGGCCACGGTCCTCGGGTCGGCCGCCTTCGTGGAGTCCACACTGGCCCAGTTGTACAAGGTGCGCACCGAGACCGGTTTCCGGGGCGGCCCGGCCTACTACATGCTCCACGGCCTCGGGCAGCGCTGGATGGGCGTGCTCTTCGCCGTCATCATCACCGTCACCTTCTCCCTGGTGTTCAACTCGGTGCAGTCCAACAGCATCACCGGTGTGGTCGCGATGTCGGCCGACTCGGTGGGCCTGCCCACGGGGTGGCTGCTGAACACGCTCATCGGGCTCCTGGTGACCGCTCTGCTCGGGCTCGTCGTCTTCGGGGGTGTGCGGCGCATCGCCCACGTGGCCGAGACGCTGGTCCCGGCCATGGCCCTGCTGTACCTCCTCATCGGCATGGCCGTGGTGGTGCTCAACCTGGGTGAGCTGCCCAGGGTCCTCGGCGACATCCTCGCGGGGGCGTTCGGGCTGCGCGAGTTCGTCGCGGGCGGAGCGGGGGCCGCGATCGTCCAGGGCATGCGGCGCGGCATGTTCTCCAACGAGGCGGGCCTGGGGTCGGCGCCCAACGCCGGTGCCACGGCCTCGGTGTCGCACCCGGTCAAACAGGGCCTGGTGCAGTGCCTGGGGGTGTACTTCGACACCCTCCTGGTGTGCTCGGTCACCGCGTTCATCATCCTGGTGCCCGAACCCGACTACGGCGGCGACGCGGGTGCCCAGGTCACCCAGGTCGCTCTGGAGGCCAGCCTGGGCGGCTGGTCGGTCCACGCCCTCACCCTCATCCTGTGCCTGCTCGCCTTCACCTCGCTGCTGGGCAACTACTACTACGGCGAGACCAACCTGAGGTTCCTCGACGCCGATCCGCGCCACATGACCTACTTCCGCGCGGTGGTGCTGGCCGCGGTGTTCCTCGGCAGCGTGGCGCCGCTGACCCTGGTGTGGGTCCTGGCCGACGTAACGATGGGTGTCATGGCACTGGTCAACCTGGCCGCCCTCATCCCGCTGTCGGGGACCGCGTTCCGGCTCCTGGCCGACTACACCCGCCAACACCGCAACGGACTCGACCCGCAGTGGAGCCTGGCCAAGATGCCGGACCTGAGGAACGTGCAGTGCTGGGGCGAGGCGGAGGGGGCCCTGCCCGAGGAGGTGGAGCTGGGCCACGGCTCCCCACTGGGCGACCCCGTGCTGCGGGACGAGGACGGGCGGCCGCCGGAGGAGGGCGGCGACGAGCGGGACTGAGGCGGGCCTGTCCACAGGCCGCGAAGGCGGTCCCGAAGGAAAGCGGTTCTCGGCTACCCTTGGGGCAGATCCCACCCGACCACGCGGAGCAGCGCTGTGCCCGACCGGACCACGCCTTCGGACGACGACACCACACACTCCTCACTCGGCGACACGCTCGCCGGGGGATGGGACCCCCGCGCGGAGGGGGAGGAACTGCCCCCCTCGGACTGGGGGCGCCGCAAGCGCAGGCCCGGGACCGGGACGGTCTGGCTGTTCGCGCTGTTCATCACCGCGATGGCGCTGGGCCACGCCTGGGTGTCCGACCAGCTCACCCACCAGGCCTTCCTCGCATGGTCCACGATCTTCACCGCGATCAGCTTCCAGGCGCTGCCCTTCCTCGTCTTCGGGGTCGCCCTGTCCGCGGCGCTCACCGCCTTCGTGCCGGCCTCGGCCTACCAGCGCTTCTTCCCCTCGCGTCCGGGGGCGGCGGTGCCGGTCGCCGGACTGTCCGGGGCGCTGCTGCCCGGATGCGAGTGCGCTTCGGTTCCCATCGCCGGAAGCCTGGTCAAGCGCGGGGTCGCCCCGGCGGCCGCGCTCACGTTCCTGCTGGCCGCGCCCGCCATCAACCCGGTCGTCATGATCGCCACCGCGGTGGCCTTCGCCGGGCAGCCCGAGGTGGTGCTGGCCCGGTTCGCGGCCTCCCTGGCCGCGTCGGTGGTGATCGGCTGGATCTGGGTGCGCTTCGGCCGCGCCGACTGGATCAGGCTGCCCGCGCCCACCCACGCGGTGGGAACGGCGCGGTGGCTCGTCTTCCGCGATTCGATGCTCCACGACATGATGCACGCGGGCGGCTACCTCGTGGTCGGGGCCGCGGCCGCCGCGAGCCTCAACATCATGATCCCCCGCGAGTGGCTGCTGGCGGTGGCCGACACCCCCGTGGTGTCGGTGCTGGTCATGGCGGCGCTGGCGATCCTGCTGTCCGTCTGCTCCGAGGCCGACGCCTTCGTCGCGCTCAGCTTCGGCGACTTCTCGCCCACGGCCAAGCTCGCCTTCATGGTGATCGGCCCGATGGTCGACCTCAAGCTCATCGCCATGCAGGCCGCCGTGTTCGGCTGGCGCTTCGCCGTCCGCTTCGCACCGCTGTGCCTGGTGGTCGGTCTGGCCAGTACGTTCGTGATCGGAGGACTTCTGCTGTGAACCGGATCGCCCAGGGGCTCACGCTCGTCCTGCTCGGGGCCGCGGCGCTGAGCAGCACGCTCTTCAGCGACCTGTACCTGAACTGGGTCAAACCCGCCTTCGGGCCCTTCCTGATCGCCGCCGGGGCCGTCATGGCGATCCTGGGGGTGCTCGTCATCGCCGCGGAACTGCGCGGCGGGGGCAGCGCCGAGCCCGACTGCGCCCCGGACCACGGCCACGACCACGAGCGGGCCCCGCGCGTGGCCTGGCTCCTGCTCGCGCCGGTCGTGGCCGTCTTCGTGGTGGCCCCGCCGGCGCTGGGCTCCTACACGGTGGAGCGCGACGACGCCCCCGCCGCGCCGCCCGAGGCACCCCTTCGCGGAAGCTCGTTCGACGACGGCCTGGACGAGGCGGCCCCCGGCGAGGCCGTCGACATGGACATCCGCCAGTTCGTGATGCGGGCCTGGGTCGACGAGGAGCGCGCCATGGCGGGCCGGGAGATCGAGCTGACCGGGTTCGCGGTCCCCGCCGAGGACGGGCAGGGCTGGTACCTGGCCCGCCTCCAGATGGCCTGCTGCGCCGCCGACGCCATCGTCAACAAGGTGCTCATCACCAACACCACCGCGCCCGACAAGGACTCCTGGTGGACGGTGCGCGGCACCTGGGTGGAGCCCGAGGGCGACCTCGCCGACGTGGCCCAGCACGAGTTCCACGCCCTGGATCAGGAGGCCGTCCAGAACCCGCCCGACCCCTACGAGGGGTAGGGGCCGCCCGGAAGGTGCGACGGCCCGCTCGGACCAGGGCCTGGCGGGCCGAATCGAATCGCCGCAGCAGTAACCCTCCGGGTTTTTGTTGGTGCAACGGGTGATAATGGGCCCGTGTCGGAATGGATGGACCACGCTAGACGACTGTGGAACAGCAAGCGCCCGCGGTCGATCCGAGCCCGGGTGACACTGTGGTCGGTCGCTGTGCTCTTCGCCCTCCTCACGGTGCTGTTCGTCGTCGTCATCATCGTCCTCCACGCGCTCCTCACATCCCAGCAGGCAGTCCAGGCCGATGCCGCCGCCCGCGCGGTGGTGGAGGACATCGGTGCGGAGCGCTACGCCGGGGACATCCCCTCGTATCCCCCGATCGGGCGCCTCCAGATCGTCGACGCCCGCACCTACGAGGTCCTGGCCGCCAGCGCCGCGATGCGGGGCGCGCCCGCGGTCGTCCGGCCGCCGACCCCGATCGGCGGGATCCGGATGGAGACGACCGTGTGCACCATCCGGGTGGACGACGAACGCGAGGTCTGCTTCATCGTGGTGGTCTACGAGGCCCTCGACACGGCCTACGGGGACGACGTGCTCGTCATCGCCAGCACCCCCGAGCCCGCCATCGTCAGCACCAACGCGCCGGAGGCGCTGATCCTCGGCACCGGCGTCCTCCTCCTCGCCATCAGCGGGTCCCTCACCTGGTACGGCGTGGGCCGGGCGCTGCGGCCCGTGGAGGAGATCCGCCTGGAACTCGAACGCCTGTCGGCGAGTGACCTCGACCGCAGGGTGCCCGTCCCCCACACCCGGGACGAGATCGCCCACCTGGCGCGCACGGCCAACGACAGCATCGAGCGGGTGTCCGACTCCGTCACCAAGCAGCGGCGGTTCGTCTCCGACGCCTCCCACGAACTGCGCAACCCCATCGCCGGGATGCGCACCCGGCTGGAGGTGGAGCTGTCCGATCCCGAGCCCGACCCGCGCGAGCGCGAGCGGCTGCTCCGGGTCCTGCTCGACGACACCGAGCGGTTGGAGGGCATCGTCGACGACCTGCTGGAGATGGCGCGCCTGGACGCCGGACTCGCGATGAGCAAGGAGAGCCTCGACCTGTCGGAGCTGGTCCGACAGGAGACAGGCCATATCCGGGGCGGCACCTCGGTCGAGGTGCACGCCGGGAACCCGGTGCTGGTGTCGGCCAACCGGCTCCGCCTGGTCCGGGTCCTCACCAACCTGGTCGCCAACGCCGAGCGGCACGCCCGCTCCCGGATCGTGGTCGCGGTCGGCTGCGAGGGGGGCAGGGCCGTGGTGCGCGTCCACGACGACGGCCGGGGCGTGCCGGAGGAGGACCGCGAGCGCGTGTTCGAGCGCTTCGCCCGGCTCAGGGAGTCCCGGGAGCGCGACCCCGGCGGCAGCGGCCTGGGCCTGACCATCTCGCGTGAGATCGCCAGGGACCACGGCGGCACGCTCACCGTCGGGGACAGTCCCCTCCTGGGCGGGGCCGTCTTCACGCTCATGCTCCCGGTCGAGCCTGACCGGCCCGCCTGACCGGCCCGAGCCGGGCCTACCCGGGGTTCTCGTCCCCGCCGAAGAGCCGGACCTCGTCGGGGCCGGGGCGGTCGAGTTCGACGTCGAGGATCTCACCTCCGTCGCGGTCGGTGCGCTGGGGCCCCCTGGAGGATCTCCGGCTCCTCGCCGGACCGGATCCGGGCGACCATGACACCGGTGTACCCGGCGTGGTCCTCCTCGGTGGCAGCGAACGGCACCAGGCCCGGCCCGGCCAGGTCGTGGGAGTGCAGGGTCTCCAGCAGGCCCGCGCGGTCCAGGTCGGGGCCGGTCTCCACCAGCAGCCGGGCGAAGAGCGTCGCCTGCACCATGCCGTAGACGGTGGTGTCGACGAAGGGCGTCCCCTCGGGGGCGTACTCGTCGAGGACCTCCCGGTAGAACCCGATCCAGGGGTCGTCGGTCTGGGACGCCATCGGCAGGAAGGAGGTCAGGATGAGGCCGTCGACCAGGCTCGCGGGCGGAACGTCCTCCAGGGGCGTGCCGGCCGAGTACTCCTCGATGACACCGGCGACCACGGCCGCGTCGCCGCCGAAGCTGGGGGCCACCCACTGGGGCCCGTAGCCGGCCTGGGCCGCCTCCATGAGCGCCAGGGCGAGGAAGGAGGGGATGCAGGAGCAGACGACGACGTCGGCCCCCTCCTCCTTGAGGTCGGCGATCTGTCCGCCCAGCTCGGGGACGCTGGGGTCGTAGGCCTCCCACGCCACGACCTCGTCGGTGAGGTACTGCTCGATCCCGGCCTGCGCTGCCGGGCCCACGTCGTCGTTCTGGTAGAGCAGGCCGACCTTCTCCCCCGGGAGATTCTCCGCGATGTAGCGGGCCTGGACCTTGGCCTCACGGGTGTAGTCCGGCTGGAAGCCGTAGCTGTACGGGTACTCCTCCGGCCGGTCCCAGGACAGCGCGCCGGAGGAGACGAACAGGTCGGGGACCCCGCGGTCGTTGAGTTCGTCGATGACGGCCTCGTGGGTCCGGGTGCCCAGCCCGCCGACCATCGCGAAGATCTCCTCCTCGTCCAGGAGTTCACCGGTGGCGGTCTGGGTCCGCACCGGGTCGAAGGCGTCGTCCTTCACCACGTACTCGATTCGGCGCCCGTGGACACCGCCGTTGTCGTTGACGTAGTCGAAGACCGCCTGGGCGCCCGTGGACACGTGGACGAAGCCGGGGGAGGCCGCGCCGGACAGGGGCTGGTGCGTGCCGACGACGACCGCGTCGTCGCTCACGCCCTGGGCGGGGTCCCCGGCGGGCGCGGCGGCGCTGTCGGCCTTCTCCCCGCCGGAGCAGGAGGCCGCGAGGAGCGCGACGGCCAGCGCCGAGGCGGAGATGGTCAGTGATCGCATGGAGGTGTCCCGGGAATGGAAGGTGCTGTTCGTCGGGCACGGGGGGATACTGCGGCCCGGTGAAGGCCGATGATGGGATGTCTGCCCACGCATATGTTACTGGCGGGTTCGCCCCGTGCGTCCGCGACTCCCGGGGAGCGCCCCGGCTTCGCCGCGGCCGTGCGGCCTCCCCGCTGATAGGATGATCCGGCGCTGGCGGCACCGACCATCGGGAGCCGTCCGGCCGTATCCGGCGCGACCGGGTCGCCCCATGTGCCGCGAGCTATCAGCCGCGCCGGCGCGACCACGGTGAGGGCAGTTCCTATCCGGACCACTTCTGAGCCCAGCGACCGTCCCATCGCATCGCAGTACAGCCTCCGTCTCCGGTAGGGGCTGCGATGCGTGATCCCACGTGCCGAGGAGTGTTCTCTTGTCTCTGCCATCGGTGTCCACAGCGCACCAGCCGCCCCCTCCCGCGGCGGCCCCCCGCCCCGTGGCCGCCTCCCCTCCCCAGGAGTCCGCGCCCGCGTCGACCGGCGCCGAGGCGGTCGTGCGCTCACTCGAACTGCTCGGGGTGACCGACGTCTTCGGTATGCCGGGCGGAGCCATCCTCCCGACCTACGACGCGCTCATGGACGCGCCGAGCCTGCGCCACGTCCTCGTCCGCCACGAACAGGGCGCGGGGCACGCCGCCTCGGGCTACGCCGCCGCCACCGGTCGCCCCGGTGTGGTGATGGCCACGAGCGGACCGGGCGCCACCAACCTGGTCACGGCCGTCATGGACGCACACTTCGACTCGGTGCCCCTGCTGGTGATCACCGGCCAGGTCCCCTCCGACAGGCTGGGGACGGACGCCTTCCAGGAGGCCGACATCGTCGGCATCACGAGGCCCGTCACCAAGCACTCCTACCTCGTCACGGAAGCGTCGAAGATCCCCGGCGTCCTCGCCGAGGCCCACCGGCTGGCGTCGAGCGGCAGGCCCGGTCCGGTGCTCGTGGACATCACCAAGGACGCACAGCAGGGCAGTGCCCCCTTCTCATGGCCGCCCGAGGGCCACGACGCCTTCGGCAGGCCGGCCGCCAAGGTGAGCCGCGCACAGGTCCACCGGGCCGCCCGCGAGATCGCACGCGCCTCCCGGCCGGTGCTGTACGCGGGCGGCGGCGTGGTGCGTGCCCGGGCCGCCGCCGAACTGTGCGAACTCGCCGAACTGGCCGGAGCCCCCGTGGTCACCACGCTCATGGCCCGCGGGGTCTTCCCGGACTCGCATCCGCTCAACCTCGGGATGCCGGGCATGCACGGAACGGTTCCGGCGGTGCTCGCCATGCAGCGCGCCGACCTGCTCGTGGCCGTCGGCGCGCGCTTCGACGAGCGCGTCACCGGCGACCGGGCCCTGTTCGCCCCGGACGCGCGCGTGGTCCACATCGACATCGACGCCGCGGAGATCTCCAAGCTCCGGCACGCGCACGTGCCCATCGTGGCCGACGCGCGCGCCGCCCTCCCCGAGTTGAGTGCGGCGCTCCGCTCCGTCGCCGGGGAGCGCGCGGACCTGTCCGAGTGGTGGTCGTTCCTGAACGGGCTCCGGCGGGAGTACCCGCTGGGCTTCTCGCCGACGAGCGACGGGCTCGCCGCCCCGCAGCACGTGATCCGGCGGATCGGGGAGCTCACCGGCCCGGAGGCGGTCTACACGGCCGGTGTCGGTCAGCACCAGATGTGGGCGGCCCAGTTCATCGGCTTCGAGCGCCCGCACTCCTGGCTCAACTCCGGCGGTGCCGGGACGATGGGGTACGCGGTCCCCGCGGCGATGGGCGCGAAGGTCGCCGAACCCGACCGTGTCGTGTGGGCGATCGACGGGGACGGCTCGTTCCAGATGACGGGCCGGGAGCTGGCGACGTGCGCGGTCAACGGCATCCCGATCAAGGTCGCGATCATCGACAACTCCTCGCTGGGGATGATCCGGCAGTGGCAGACCCTGTTCTACGACCAGCGCTATTCCAACAGCGACCTGGGCGCCGGACAGCGCGCCGTGCGCGTCCCCGACTTCGTCCGGCTCGCCGAGGCGTACGGGTGCGCCGCGCTGCGGGTCGAGGACGAGGCCGGGATCGACGGGGCGATCGAGGCCGCCCTGGCGATCGACGACAGGCCGGTCGTGATCGACTTCGTCGTCAGCAGGGACGCGATGGTCTGGCCGATGGTGCCGCAGGGCGTGGGCAACGACCGGATCCGGTACGCCCGCGACCACGAGGCGGCGTTCGGCGACGGCGCATAGGGGGCGGGGGCGCTCTGCCGTCGTCCGCCGCGGGTGGGCCTTCGCAGCACGGTGAAGGCCCACCCGGACCGCAGCCGTGGAACGGTCTCCGGCCGTCGCCGGAAGCCGGGAGCGCCGGGGCGGCGCACTGGCAGAGTGGCGCCCGTCACCATATAGTTGGACGACCTACTATATTCGTCACGGGGCGGCGCAACCGCGGGAGGGCACATGGCGGTCGAACGCACACTGCACACACCCGAGGCGGAACAGCTTCTGGAGCTCACCCGCGAGATCGTGGACAAGGAGCTCGTCCCGCGCGCCGACCGGGACGAGGAGGACGCCGCCTTCCCCCGCGAGGCCTTCCGCACACTCGGCTCCGCAGGGCTGCTCGGCCTGCCCTACGCCGAGGCCCACGGTGGCGGGGGCCAGCCCCACGAGGTCTACCTCCAGGTCGTCGAGGAACTGGCGCGCGGCTGGCTCACCGTCGGGCTCGGGGTGAGCGTCCACACCCTGTCGTGCTTCCCGCTGGCCGCCTTCGGCACCCGCGCCCAGAAGTCCGCCCTTCTGCCCGCCATGCTCGGCGGCGGCCTCCTGGGCGCCTACTGCCTCTCCGAGAGCGGCTCCGGCTCCGACGCCTCCGCCCTCACCACCCGCGCCGAGCGCACCGCCGCCGGGTACCGCGTCGACGGCGCCAAGGCGTGGATCACGCACGGCGGCCGAGCCGACTACTACACGCTCTTCGCCCGCACCGGGGCCCCCGGGTCCGGCGCCCGCGGCATCAGTTGCCTCCACGTCCCCGGCCGCGTCCCGGGGCTGAGCGCCGCGCCCCCCGAACGCAAGATGGGGATGTCGGCCTCCACCACCGCCGGCGTCCTCTTCGACGGCGTCGAACTCGACGGCGACGCCCTCATCGGCGAGGAGGGCCAGGGGTTCGCCATCGCCCTGGCCGCGCTGGACTCCGGACGCCTGGGGATCGCGGCCTGCGCGGTCGGGCTCGCGCAGGCGGCGCTGGAGGCCGCCCTCGCCTACTCGCGCGAGCGGCACCAGTTCGGCACGCCCATCGGCGACTTCCAGGGCGTGGGCTTCCTGCTCGCCGACATGGCCACACAGATCGCGGCCTCCCGCGAGCTGTACCTGTCGGCCGCCAGGCTCCGCGACGCCGGCCGGCCCTTCGGAGCGCGGGCGGCGATGGCCAAGCTCATGGCCACCGACACCGCCATGCGCGTCACCACCGACGCCGTCCAGGTCCTCGGCGGCTACGGCTACACCCGGGACTTCCCCGTCGAGCGCTACATGCGCGAGGCCAAGGTCCTCCAGATCGTCGAGGGCACCAACCAGATCCAGCGCCTGGTGATCGGCCGCCACCTGGCACGCGGGGCGTGAGGCGGCCCGGTGCACAGGGGCGCCCGACCGCGGCAGCAGCCGTGCGGAGCGCCCCCTCAGCCGCGCAGCAGTGCCGCGGTGTCCCCGGGGGAGCGGACCGACACCTCCACCTCTCCGCCGGTGAGCACGGCCAGCGCGGAACGGTAGTCCTCCTCCCGGTCCAGGTCGGTCAGCCAGACCGCGCCGGGGCCGCCCCCGCCCGTCCACTCCACCAGCCGGGCCGCCTCGTGCGGCGGGCTGACGCTCACCCTGCGCAGTCCGCCGGACAGGCCCAGGCCCGTGGCCTTGAGCAGGGCCTCCTTGCGGGCCCAGTAGCCGAAGAAGGCGCCGGTGCGCTCGGCGGGCGGCAGCGCCCTCCAGACCGCCCGCTCGGACTCGGCCAGGGTGTAGTCGGCGAGCCCGTCCAGATCGCGGGCGTCGGAGACCCGCTCCACGTCCACCCCCACCGGTACCCCCTCGGTGAGGGCCAGCACCACCCACTCGCCCGAGTGGCTGACGGAGATCTCCCAGCCCAGCGCCGGGCCGGAGGGGACGGGCTTGCCGTGGGGCTCCCGACCGCCCGGCTCGGCCCCCGTCCGCGCCTTGTCCTCACAGGAGCGGCAGACCAGGTCGAAGGAGACTTTCTCCGGCGGGCAGTCCGCCGCCCGCGCCAGGGCCAGCCGGGCCATCGCCCTGCCGAGCAGGTGGCGGTCGCGGTCGGCCTGGTGGCGCAGCCGGGCGTTGCGGGACCTCTCCCGCTCGTCCAGCAGGCGCAGGAGCCGGTCGTCGGCGGAGGAGGTGCGGGCCCACCACACGGTGGCGGTCGAGGGGGCGGAGCGAAGCGTCATGCACCCATTGTCCTCCCAAGTTCCGGGTCCCGGGCGGTGTGAGCCCAACCGAAACAGGGAATCCGGCAAACAGCAGGTCAAGCCGCCCTTGGGAGGCCCGGATGTCGGTCGTCGTGCTGTTCGGAGCGGGAACGGTCATCGGACTGGTGGCCCTGTCGGCGGTCCTGGTCGTGACCCTGGTCACGGCCGGGACGGAGGAGGGGGAGGCCTCCCGGGAGGAGGACGAACGGCAAGGGCCCGTACCCTGGAGGCCCAGGGGCGGGAAGAGGATTCCGCCGCAGCGGACGAAAGGGGCCCGCGTTCCATGACCGAGGAGGGCCGACCGGCGTTCGCCGCCGAGCGCCGGGAGCGCATCCTCGACCTCGTGCGCGCCCGCGTCACCGTCTCTCTGCGGGACCTCGCCAAGGAACTCGGCGCCTCCGAGGTCACCATCCGCCGCGACGTGCGCGCCCTGGAAGCCGACGGACTCGTCGACCGTAGGCGGGGCGGCGTCGCCCTGCCCGGGCGCATCGGCCACGAACAGAGCTACTCCGGCCGCGGTGACCAGTGTGCCGCGGAGAAGGCGGCCATCGCCTCCCGCGCGGCTCGCCTGGTACGCCCCGGGGAGGCCATCGCCATCGGACCGGGCACCACCACCGAGGCCTTCGCCCGAGCGCTGCGCTCGTGCGGTGAGCTGACCGTGGTCACCAACTCCCTCGGCGTGGCTGACGCCCTCACCGGCGCGCCCGGGGTGGAGGTCCTGGTGACCGGCGGTACCCTGCACGGCACCATCCGGGCGCTGGTCGGCCCCGCCGCTGAGTCCGGCGTGGCCGGACTGCGCGTCACCCGCGCCTTCCTGTCCGGCAACGGTGTCAGCGCCGACCGGGGACTGAGCACCCCCAACCCCGCCGTGGCCGGGGTGGACCGGGCCCTGTCCGCCTGCGCGGAGGAGACCGTGGTCCTGGCCGACCACACCAAGATCGGCACCGACACCATGGTGCCCACCGTCGCCCCCGAGGAGATCGCCCACCTGGTCACCGACAGCGGAGCCGACCCGGAGCAGGTCGTCACGCTGGAGGAGAGCGGCGCCCTCGTCCACGTCGTCGTCGCAGACAGGGAACGGAGGGAGTGACCGCATCAGGCCGACCGTGCCTGACCGGTTCCGGGCGTGTCCTACGGTCGGTACCTGTCGACGCGGTCGGCGCCGGATGCGCGGACCCGGGTTCGGCCGCCTCCGGAACCCGCACCGTAGACACGCAGGAGCCGAGGAGCCGCCGCGTATGCACGAACAGTCCTCCCGTCCCGACCGTGCCCCCGGAGCCCCGGTACGGATCTCACCCCCGCCCGTCGCACTGCCCCCCTCATGGGCCGCCGCACGGGTGAGCGTGGTCGTCCCCACCTACAACGAGGCGGAGAACCTGCCGGTCCTGGTCGGGCAGCTCATGGCACTGGACCTTCCCGGGCTGAGAGCCGTCGTCGTGGACGACGGCTCCCCCGACGGCACCGGAGAGGTCGCCGACAAGCTCGCCGCCGAACACGGCGAACGGCTCAGCGTGGTGCACCGTGAGAACAAGGACGGCCTCGGCCGTGCCTACGTCGCGGGCATGTCCCGCGCCCTCGACGATGGCGCCGACCACGTCGTGCAGATGGACGCCGACCTCAGCCACCCCGCGGGCTACGTGCCCCAACTGCTGGGCACCCAGTTGTCCACGAACGCCGGGGTGGTGATCGGCAGCCGCTACGTGCCGGGCGGCAGCCTGTCCGAGGCCTGGGGCGCGCACCGGCGGCTCCTCAGCGGGTGGGCCAACACCTATGCCAAGGCCGTGCTGTCCCTGCCCATCCGCGACGTCACCGCGGGCTTCAAGATCTGGAGCGCCGCCGCACTGCGCGCCATCGACCTGCCCAGCATCCAGAGCACCGGGTACGCCTTCCAGATCGAGATGCACCACCGGGCCTTCCGCCGCGGCCAGAAGCTCGTGGAGATCCCCATCCACTTCGAGGACCGCACCGCAGGGGAGAGCAAACTGGACGGGGCCGTCGCCTTGGAGGCCGCGTTGCGGCCGCTGCGCCTGCGCTGGTCCGAACGCGCCCGCCGCTGACCCCGGGACCCGGTTCCTTCCCTTAGCCGCCCCGACCTGGGATCATCGGAGCAACGGGGGAAGGAGGGGCCACCGTGAGTGAACAGCCCTACGATGTCGACACCGATCTGGGAGACGATCCCCAGGAGAGCGCGATCGCCGAGACCGAGAGCGGGATCGACCCCGAGTACAACATCGTCGAGTACAGCTTCGTCGACGACGACAGCCGTGGCGAACTGGGGATCAGCGACGAGGTGCGCGCCGAGCGGCAGGGGGTCGTCCCACGCCAGGACTGGGGTGGCGGCCGCAGCGCCGAACAGGAGGCCCTGAGCGTGGTGCCCGAATCCGAGATCGCCGGGGAACCGGACACCGCGTCCGGCAACGAGGTGTCCTGAACCATCCGGAGGCGTCACCGGCAGTCGGAATGCCCCGCACACGAACCCGGGCACTCCCGCAGCGGCGGCCCCGACACTCCGCAGAACCGGCCGGGCCGTTCCGCGGCCGGTGCGGTGACGCGCCCGCGCGGCAGCGCCAGGGCCAGCAGCGCCGCGGCCGCGCACAGGCCGGCCAGGATCGCCATCGCCGAGCCGAAGCCGTCCGCCAGAGCCCCCGACCCCCCTCCCGGGTCCCCGGCCCCGCCGATCCCCGCGAGCACCGGGACCGCGGCCACCCCGATGAGCTGCGCTCCCCGCGCGAACGTGTTGTTGATCCCCGACGCCAGCCCCGCGTGCCGCTCCGGAGCCGCGGCCAGGACCGTCGAGGTGAGCGGTGCCACCGCTGTCGACAGCCCCAGGCCGACCAGGAGCACTCCGGGCAGGACACCGGTCACGTAGGGGTCGGCGGTTCCCAGCCGCGACAGCAGGAGGAACCCGCCCGCCAGCAGCACGGGACCCGCGACGAGTTGTGGACGCGGGCCGATACGGGCGGCCAGCCTGCCCGCGCGCGCCGACAGCGCCAGCATCAGCAGGGTGACGGGCAGGGAGGCGGCGCCCGCGGCGACCGGCGTGTACCCGCCAGCCTCCTGGAGGTAGACCACCAGGAGGAAGAGCAGCGGCCCCAGGGACCCGTAGACCAGGACGGTGACCAGGTTGGCCACCGTGAAGGCGGGGGAGGCGAAGAGGCCCGGCGGCAGCATCGGATCACCGCTGCGCCGTTCCACCGCGACGAACAGCGCCAGCGCCGCGGCCCCGACCCCGGCCCCGGTCCACACCGCGGGTGTTCCACCCACGGCTCCCCACTGGATCAGCGCGTAGGTGATCCCGCCGAGCGCCACGACCCCCAGCAGAGCGCCGGGCAGATCCAGCCGGTGCCCCGCCGCCGTGTCCAGCGACTCGGGCACTTTGAACCACGCGATCAGCAGCACGGCCGCGGCCAGGGGCACGTTGATGAGGAAGATCAGCCGCCAGTCGCCGATCTGCACCAGCCAGCCGCCCGCGAACGGCCCCGCGGCCGAGGCCACCCCCGTCAGCCCCGACCACGCCCCGATCGCCCGAGCCCGGTCCTCCTCGCGAAAGCCCGCCTGGAGGATCGCCAGGCTCCCGGGGGTGAGGAGCGCGCCTCCGACCCCCTGCACGACCCGTCCCGCCACCAGCCAGCCCAGGGTCGGCGCGAACACGCACAGCACCGAGGCCAGCGCGAACACGCAGACCCCCGTCGTGAACAGCCGCACCCGCCCGAACCGGTCGGACAGCGAACCGCTGAGCAGGATGAGTGCCGACAGCGTCACCATGTAGCCGTTGACCACCCATTGCAGACCCGAGAGCCCCGTGTCCCACTCCTGCCGGATGGCGGGCAGGGCCACGGTGACCGCCGTGGAGTCCAGGAACGCCATGCCCGAACCGAGGACCGTGGCCGCCAAGCTCCACCGGGCGGTGGGCGTCCCCCACGCCACCGCACCCGCCGGAGCCGTGCCCCGAGTGTTCATCGCGTACCTCCCCGGGCAACGGTACGGTGCGGCCCCCTCCGCACGGCAGGGGCCGCACCGGGTGCTCCGGGCCTCACTCGCTCGCCAGCGCCCCGGTGATCGAGGTGCCCGCGGCGCGCCGCCCCGGCACGACCGAGGCCAGCAGCCCCGCCAGGACCGCGATCGCGACGAACACCGCGATCTGGCCCAGGGGGACCGAGATCCGTGGGTCGGGCAGGACCGAGACGATCGCCGCCCAGCCGAACAGCACTCCGAACACGATGCCGATCCCCGCGCCGATCAGGCACAGCAGTACCGCCTCCACGCTTAGCATCCGCCGCAACTGGGAGCGGGCCAGCCCCAGCGCCCGCAGCAGCGCCGACTCGCGGGTGCGCTCCAGTACCGACAGCGCCATCGTGTTGGAGATGCCGAACACCGCGATGACGATCGCCAGTCCCAGCATCGCCGCGATGGTGTAGAACGCGATGTCCATGATCGAGGAGAGCTGCTCCTTGATCTCGGCGGCCGAGCCGACCTGGACCGTGGGGTGGTCGTCGACCGCCGAGAAGACGGCCTCGCGCAGATCGGCGGGGTCCGCGCCGTCGGCGCCGTCGACGAACAGGACCTCGTCGCCGTCGACCTCAGGGAAGGCAGCGGTGAAGTCGGACTCGTCGAGGGTGGCGCCCCAGAACCGGCCGGTGCCGTCGGTGAGCGCCGCGACCTCCAGTTCGAGATCGGTACCGCCCTCCACCGGGACGGTGTAGGTGTCGCCGACGCCCGCCCCGGCCGCCTCGGCGTAGCGCTCGACCAGCAGCACCTTCCCGGGGCCCATGCCGGACACGTCGCCCTCGACGGCGTCGGCGGTCAGGTCGGTGCCGATCACGGCCCCCGTGTACGTCATCACCGAAAGTGGCGTCCCGTCGCCGAGCGTCACCTGGGTCGTGCGCTGCCCGTAGACCGCCTCGACGGTCGGCTCGTCCGCCAAGGCCTCGCGGACCTCGGCGGGCACGGTGGGCACGGCGGGCTCCCCGTCCGCGTCCTCCTCGATCGGCTCCAGAGAGAACTGCGGGTTGAGCTGGTACTCGATGGGGAACTGCTCCTCCAGTTGCGCGGTCATGGTCGTCTCCAGGGACGCGCTGACCACGGAGTACCCGGTCATGAGCGTGGCGCCCACCGTCAGGGCGATCATGGCGGTGGCCGCACGCCGGGGGCTGCGGGCGGAGTTGTCCACGGCCAGTGTGCTCGCCACCCCGGCCCTGCGCAGCGGCAGGCCCAGAACGCGGACCGCGCCGCGCACCAGCAGCGGTCCGAGGACCACCACCCCCACGAACGCCACCAGCATGGCGGCCGTCACCAGGACCGGCCCCGCCTGGGTGGGGCCGGTGTAGCGGGTGAGGGCCACCAGCGCCGCCGCACCGGTGAAGAGCACGGTCCCCGCCGCGACGCGGACCCGGCCGGTGCCCTTCTCCAGCCCGGCCGCCGAGGCGCTCGTGCGCAGCGCCACCAGAGGGGCCACGCGCGTGGCGCGCACCGCTGGGATGAGCGCCGAGCACACCGTCACGGCCGTGCCGACGGTCAGACCGGTGAGCACCGCGACCGGTGTGACGACCGCGTCCGCACCCGTCTCGGTGCCGGTGACCAGCGGGCCGACCAAGGCGGAGCCCGCCACCCCGGCCCCGGTACCCGCTAGGACGCCCAGAGCCGAGGCGCCCAGGCCCACCACCGCCGACTCGGCGAGCACGGACCGGAACACCTGAGAGCGCTGGGCGCCCACGCACCGCAGCAGGGCCAGTTCGCGCTGGCGCTGGGCGATGAGGATGGCGAAGGTGTTGTAGATGACGATCCCGGCGACGAACATCGAGATGAACGCGAACAGCATCAGGGCGATCCGCAGCATCTCCGTCGGGGCGCCGAAGCTCTCCGCCAGGGCCAGACCGAACTCCTCACCGGTGGCCACCTCAGCGGCGGACCCCAGCGCCGCGGCCATGGCGTCGGCCGCTTCCCGGTCGGAGTACCCCTCGGCGGCGACGGCGTCGATCTCCGTGTAACCGGTCGCCCCCGTGACCTCCTCCAGGGTGCCCGGATCGAGGACCACGGCCCCGTTGCCGCTGTAGGAGGGGTCCACCCCGAAGTTGACCAGGCCGGTGACGGTGAACTCCCGCTCCCGCTCCCGCCTGTCGAGCACGGTCACCGTGTCGCCGACCCCGAACCCGGTCTGCCCGGCGGTGGAAGTGGCCAGGGCGATCTCGCCGTCGCCCGAGGGCAGCGCGCCCTCTGCGGCGGAGAACCGGACGGGGCCGTCGAAGGCGACGGCGGCCGGGGGCATGAAGCCGAACGCGCGGCCCTCGGCGTCCAGCAGGACGGCCTGGCTCCGGACCAGGCCGCCGGCTGAGGCCGTCTCCGGCAGGGCGCGGACCTCCTCCAGATGGTCGCCGGTCAGCGGCTCGGGCCCCTCCTCGGCCGGGGGGCCGGGGGCGGTCGGCTCGGCGATCGCGTCGACGCCGGTGGCCGAGCCCATGACGGACTCCTCGTACCCGGCGTTGAGGGTGTCGGCGAAGACCATCGTCCCGGAGACGAACATGACGCCGAGCAGGATCGCCAGGACGGTCGTCACGTACCGGGACCTGTGCAGCCGCAGCCCGGCGAGCGTGGTGCGCAGCATCGTCAGGCCTCCAGCTTCAACAGTCGCGAGGACACCGTCTCAGCGGTCGGGTCGGCGACCTCGTCCACCAGGCGGCCGTCGCGCAGGAACACGACGCGGTCGGCGTAGGAGGCGGCCACCGGGTCGTGGGTGACCATGACGATGGTCTGGTCCAGGTCCCGCGCCGAGTCGCGCAGGAACTCCAGGATCTCCGCGCCCGAGCGCGAGTCCAGGTTGCCGGTGGGCTCGTCGGCGTAGACCACCTCGGGGGCGTTGAGCAGGGCACGGGCCACGGCCACGCGCTGCTGCTGTCCGCCGGAGAGCTTGGCGGGCAGGTGGCCGAGGCGGTCGCGCAGCCCCACCACCTCGACGATGTGTGCGAAGCGCTCGCGGTCCACGGGGCGCCGGGCGATCTGGGAGGGAAGCAGGATGTTCTGCTCGGCGGTGAGCATCGGGAGCAGGTTGAACGCCTGGAAGACGAACCCGATCCGGTCGCGGCGCAGCAGGGTCAGCTCCTTGTCGCGCAGGCCGGTGATCGGGGTTCCGCCCAGGTGCACCGTGCCCGAGGTGGGCGCGTCCAGGCCCGCCAGGCAATGCATGAGCGTGGACTTGCCCGAACCGGAAGGGCCCATGATCGCGGTGAAGGCACCGCGGTGGAACTCCACGTCCACCCCGGCGAGCGCGTGGACCCGGCTGTCACCGGTGTCGTAGGTCTTGGTCAGCCCCCGGGCGACCACCACCGGCGGTGCGGTGGTCGCAGGGGCGGGCTGGGTTGCGGGCTCGGTCACGGTGAACGGCTCCAGGATCGCGGCGTATACGGGCACCGGGGGGGGAGGACCACCGACCGGCGCGGTCCCCACGCTAGGCGCGGACCCCGTCCGCTCTCATCGGCCTACGGGATGATTCCGTGCCCCGGCCGAACGGGTGGGTGCATGGCCCTCGCCGATGCAGACGTCGGGCCCCGTCACCGACTTTCGTCGGGGCCCGGCCGGTCGCTTCGGGAGAACCGCACCGGCGCGGGAACCCCGTGGCCTGGAGCGATACCGGCCGCATCGACGATCGTCGGCCCATTTTCCTGCTGATCGAAACGGTCTGTCCGGGTCGGTGCGCGGCCGTAGAATCCGGCGCATGGACAAGCGGAGCGGCGGGGTGCCGGGCGGTGCCGCCCACACGTGGCGGCGCGGCCGGGAGCGGTGGTGGACCCACCGCGTGCGCCTCGCCGACTGGATCTACGCCCTCGGCCTGTTCCCGTTCGTCGCCTTCTGCCAGGTCTTCGTCCAGTTCTCGTGGGCGTGGCCTTTGGCTGATGCGGTGATCGCGGTCTCTCCCTGGCCCGTCCTCACGGTCCTGGCCCTCGTCTGGTTCTCCGGCGCCGCAGCTCTGTACTCCCTCGCCGTCCTGTACCGCCGGAAGCACCCGCAACGGCTCCTGTTCCTGGGGTTCGCCTACCTGGCGGTGGGCGGAAACATCGCCGCGGCCGCCTTCGCCCTCTACTCCTATGCGGCCCGCGGAGCCGAGCGCAGGCTCCTATCCGGCTGGTTCGCGCTGATGGCGCTGGTAATGTACACCGGCACCAACCTGTACCCCCTCGTCTACCTCGCCTGCCTCGTGACGTTCCTGGTCGTGCCCACGGTCGTGGGCCTGTGGGTGGGCACCCGGCGCCAGCTCGTCGAGCGCCTCCAGGAGCGCGCCGAGCGCCTGGAGCGCGAGCAGCACCTGAGGGCCGAGCACGCCATCACCGCCGAACGCACCCGTATCGCCCGGGAGATGCACGACGTCGTCGCCCACCGCGTGAGCCTCATGGTCCTGCACGCGGGCGGGCTGGAGGTCTCGGCCGACGACCCGCGCACCATCGAGGCGGCCGGACTGATCCGCACCACCGGCCGCGAGGCCCTCACCGAACTGCGCGGCATCCTCGGGGTGCTGCGCGACGAACCCGGAGCGGAGGCGCCCACCGCGCCCCAGCCCGCCCTGGCCGACCTGGACCGGCTCGTGGAGCAGTGGCGCGGAGCGGGAACGGAGGTGGAGCGCACCGGCTCCCACACCGTGGGAGACCTGCCCCCCTCCGTCCAGCGCACCGTCTACCGCCTCGTCCAGGAGGGGCTGACCAACGCCGCCAAGCACGCCCCCGGGGCGCCGGTCACCGTGGCGGTGGACCGCGACGGCGACTCCCTGCGCGTGGAGGTCGCCAACGGCCCCGCCGCCGCGCCGGTCCCGCCGCCGCCCCACAGCGGGTACGGTCTGGCGGGTCTGCGCGAACGCGTGGCACTGGTCGGCGGCACACTCACCGCGGGCCCCCGGTTCGACGGGGGATGGCGGTTGCGGGCCCTCCTGCCCGCCGCGCGAGGGCACGAGACAGCGGTGGAGGGGAGCGTCCGATGATCCGCGTGGCCGTGGTCGACGACGAGGCACTGGTCCGGTCCGGGCTTCGGATGATCCTGGAGTCGGCGCCCGACGTCGAGGTGGTCGGGGAGGGCGGCGACGGTGGGGACGCCCTCCGCCTCGCCGAGGAGTCGGTACCCGACGTGCTCCTGCTCGACATCCGCATGCCCGGTACCGACGGGCTCACCGCTGCCACCAGGATCGCGGAGCTTCCCGCGCCGCCGAGGGTGGTCCTTCTCACCACCTTCGACCTCGACGAGTACGTGCACCGGGGGCTGCGCGCCGGAGCCGTCGGGTTCCTGCTCAAGGACACCCCGCCCCGCGACCTGCTCGCGGCGGTGCGCACGGTGCACGAGGGCCACGCCATGCTCGCGCCGAGCGTCACCAGGCGCATGCTGGAGCGCTTCGCCGCCCCCGGCCCAGCGCCCTCGCAGGGGCGGCCGGAGGCCGAACGCAGGCTGTCGGTCCTCACCGAACGCGAGCGCGCGGTGCTCGTGGCCGTCGCCGAGGGCAGGTCCAACGCCCAGGCGGGGCGTGCTCTGGGCATGCGGGAGGCCACCGTCAAGGCGCACGTCAGCCGGATCCTGGCCAAGCTGGGGCTGGCCAACCGGGTGCAGGCCGCCATCCTCGCCCACGACGCGGGCTGGGTCTGAAGGGCGCCTCCCGGGTGCCTCGGTTGCCGTTACCGGCGGGTACCTCGGTACTCTGCAAGGCGATCCCATCCCTGGAACATCACGTCGTGGCTGCTCACCCCGGCCACAGGAGAAGAGGTGCCCTCAATGTCGAGATCGGTTCTGGTCACCGGCGGCAACCGCGGAATCGGCCTGACCATCGCGCGGGAGCTGGCGGCGGGCGGCGACAGCGTCGCGGTGACCCACCGCTCGGGCGAGCCACCGGAGGGGCTCTTCGGGGTGCGCTGCGACATCACCGACTCCGCGCAGGTCGACGCCGCCTTCAAGGAGGTGGAGGCCGAGCAAGGGCCGGTCGAGGTCCTGGTCGCCAACGCCGGGATCACCAAGGACCAGCTCCTGGCCCTGATGAGCGAGGACGACTTCTCCTCCGTCCTGGACACCAACCTCACCGGGTCCTTCCGCGTCGCCAAGCGCGCCGTGCGCGGCATGATGCGCAAGCGCAGCGGCCGCATCATCCTCATCTCCTCCGTCGTGGGCCTGACAGGCTCCGGCGGCCAGGTCAACTACGCGGCCTCCAAAGCCGGGCTGGTCGGTTTTGGCCGATCCCTCGCTCGCGAACTCGGGTCCCGCAACATTACGGTCAACGTGGTGGCCCCCGGGTTCATCGAGACCGACATGACCGCCGAGCTGCCCGAGGAGCGCCAGAAGGAGATCAAGAAGAACATCCCGCTGGGGCGCTACGGCAGCACCGAGGACATCGCCCGCACCGTGGGCTTCCTCGCCGGGCCCGGCGGCGCCTACATCACCGGCGCCGTCATCCCCGTGGACGGCGGCATGGGCATGGGCCACTGAGACGGCCCCTCCACCACACCGCCAGCCGACCGCCCCCACCGGACCGACCAGGAACAGGACGGACACACCCGACCATGGGACTTCTCGAAGGTAAGCGCATCCTCGTCACCGGGGTGCTCACCGACTCCTCCATCGCCTTCCACGTGGCACGCCTGGCCCAGGAGCAGGGCGCCACACTCGTGCTCACCGGCTACGGCCGGATGAGCCTCGTGGAGCGCATCGCCAAACGGCTGCCCGAGACGCCCCCGGTCCTGGAACTCGACGTCACCGACGACGAGCAGCTCGCCAGCCTCGCCACCCGCGTCGGCGAGCACGTCGACGGCATCGACGGCATCGTGCACTCCATCGGCTTCACGCCGCAGGAGGCCCTGGGCGGCAACTTCCTCAACACCGAGTGGCAGGACGTGGCCACGGCCATGCACACCTCCACCTTCTCGCTGAAGTCGCTCACCACCTCCCTCATGCCGCTCATGAAGGACGGCGGCTCGGTCGTGGCCCTGGACTTCGACAACAGCGTGTCCTACCCCATCTACGACTGGATGGGCGTGGCCAAGTCAGCGCTCACCTCCACCGCCCGCTACCTGGCCCGCTACGTCGGCGGCGAGGGGATCCGCGTCAACCTGGTCTCCGCGGGTCCGCTGAGCACCATGGCCGCGCGCAGCATCCCCGGGTTCTCCGAGCTGGCCGAGCACTGGCCCCAGCGCGCCCCGCTGGGCTGGGACGTGAGCAACCCCGAACCCGCCGCGAAGGCCGTCGTGGCACTGCTCTCCGACTGGTTCCCGGCCACCACCGGCGAGGTGGTGCACGTCGACGGCGGCTTCCACTCCACCGGAGCCTGAGCCGCGCCCCCGCACCACGGCCCCCGCCGCGGCGGGGGCCTCTCCGTGCCCCCGTCGGTCGGACGCCCGCCGAGCGGCGCGGGGAACACGACCGGGACCGGCCCGGGTCCGCCCCGGCGGCCCCGGCCCGGTGTAGCCTGCCCCACGGCACCGGCCGCGAGGAGGGGACAGAGCATGGACCTTGGATTGTCGGGATCGCGCGTCATCGTGACCGGGGCGAGCCGGGGCATCGGCCTGGCCACCGCCCGCGTGTTCGCCAAGGAAGGCGCAGACCTGGCGATCTGTGCCCGTTCCCCCGAACCCCTGGAGGAGGCCGCCGCCGGGCTCCGCGAGGCGGGGGGCGTGGTCCACACCCGGGCCCTGGACGTCGCCGACACCGCCGCGCTGGACGCCTTCGTCGACTCCGCCGCCCAGTACCTGGGCGGGATCGACATCGTGGTCTCCAATGTCTCCGCCGGCAGCAGCCGCGTCCCCGACCAGTGGGAGCGCAACTTCGCCACCGACCTGCTGCCCTTCGTGCGCCTGGCCGAGCGCGCCCACCCGCACCTGGTCGCCTCCGAGCGCAGCGGCGCGATCATCCTGGTCTCCACCACCTCGGCCCTGCACACCACCCGCCCCGCAGGGGCCGCGGCCTACGGCGCGGTCAAGGCCGCCCTCAACCACCACGCCGCCTCCCTCGCCCGCGCGTGGGCCGGGGAGGGCATCCGGGTCAACACCGTCTCGCCCGGCCCCGTCGACTTCCCCGGCAGCGGCTGGGACCGCCGCCGCGAGACCGACTTCGAGTACTACGAGACCATCCGCAAGCGCATCCCCTGCGGCCGCCTGGGCCGTCCCGAGGAGATCGCCCGCGCCATCGCCTTCCTGGCCAGCCCCGCCTCCGCGTTCACCACCGGGCAGAACCTCGTGGTCGACGGCGGTTTCCTCGACCGCGTGTGAGCCGGATCGGCGTGCCGGGACCGGGCAGGGGCACAATGAATACTGGAAAGTTCGGTGGAGGCGCCGGAGGGCGAGGACTTCGCCTCGCCGGACCTGCTCATCGTTCCCGTCGAGGTCGAGGAGGAGGACGGGTGGCTGGTCGACCCCGACAACGTTGACTGCGTGGTCGAGGTGGTCTCCCCGAGCAACCACAGCAACGACACCAAGGTGAAGCCGTCGCTGTACACGCGGTGGCGCGTCCCCCTCTGCCTGCTGATCGACCCGAGGGAGGGCACCGTGCGGGTGTACTGGGACCCGCGCGGCGGCGAGTACCGGGCCCACCACGACACCGTGTTCGGTGAGGAGGTCGTCCTGCCCAAGCCGCTCAAGGACGTCCGCATCGACACCGGCGTCTTCCCCCGCTACACCGGCTGACCGCCCGCGCGGGGCGCTCAGGCCTCGCGCAGCACCCCCACCAGGCGGGTCGTGCGCTCGGCGCCCGGGTTGTCGCGCACCCCCGCCTCCAGGCCGCCGCCGCTGGCGTCCACCACCGACACGTGGCGCACCGCCCGGGTCAGCGCCGTGTACACCAGCGGACGCGAGAGCGGCGCGTCCGGCGTCAGCGCCAGCACCACCGCGGGCCACCGGCTGCCGTGCGCCGCGGCCACCGTCACCGCCCACCCCGGGCGCAGTGTCCCCGGATCGGTGTCCACCCGCGAGCCGTCGGCCAGCTCCACCGCCGCGACGCCCTCGTCCACCGCGCGCAGGTAGCCCACGTCGCCGCGCGTGTACCCCGGGCCGCCGGCGGCCAGCAGCACCCGGTCGCCCACGTCCAGGCCGCCGTGCTCACCCGGCCCCGGGTTGAGCCGCTCCTTGCACGCGGCGTTGACCGCCGCCGTCCCCGCCGGGCCGTCCTCGCGCACCGCCACCACCTGCACGTGCTCGGAGCCGATCTCCAGGGCGCGGGGGATCGAGTCGGTGAGCAGTTGCAGCACCCGGTGGACGGTCTCCTCCGGCGAGGCCGCGGGCACCCGCACCACCTCGCGCTCCGGCGACTCCACATCGGCCCAGGCGCCGCCCGCCACCTCCCAGGCCAGTTCGGTGAGCGGTCCCGTGACGGGCCCGTTGACCTCCAGCACGGCGGTGTGCGCGGTCCGCGAGGCCACCAGGTCGGCCACCACCCGGCCCGGTCCGGCCGAGGGTGCCTGGCGCGGGTCGGCGGCCAGCACCAACTGGGTGCCGTCCGGGCAGGCCGAGACGAGTTCGGCCATGCGGACGGTGTCCAGCGCCATCGCCTCGCACACCACCACCAGGCCCGCCGCCACGGGTGCGGCGAGCAGTCGGGCCAGCGGCACCACCGGCGGCGCGGACTCCGTGAGGCGGCCCAGCTCGGCCGCCACGGCCGCCGCGCTCTGGGCGGTCGGCGCCGCCACGGCGCACCCCACCTCGCTGCGCTCCCCGATCCCGTGCAGGCACAGCAGCGCCTTGGCCGCCTCGGCGGCGTCGCCGGGGCCGTGCAGCAGCACCGTGACCGGGCGCAGCGCGGCCGTCACCACCGCCGCGCCCAGCTCCCCGCCCAGCGCGAACCCGTGCCGCTCCGCCTCGGCCTGGGCGGTCTCCGCCGCCGTCAGCGCGTCCATGACCGGCTCGCCGGTGTCGACCAGGCGGGCCACCTGAGCGCCCAAGCGCTGTTCGGCGTGGCCGAGGTCGGGCAGAGCGTGGAAGCGCTCGGCCTCCGGGACCTCAGGGACGCCGTCCTCGAAGTCGAAGTCCTCGTCGCCCTCGTCGGTGGACTCGAACACCACCGTGCTCCCCGACGCCTCGGCGGCCTCCAGCGCCGCGGCCGGGTCGGGCGCCCCGGCCTTGCCGACGACGGTCGCCAGCCGCCGCTCCTCCAGCGCGGTGTGCCCGCGCGCGGCGGCCTGGCGCAGTACGTGCGCGGTCAGGGCGCCCAGCCGGCGCGGGTCGTCGGGTCGGGCGCCCCGGCCCAGATGCCTGCGCGCGCAGAAGTCCGCCTGTTCGACGCTCACCCGGGGCAGCCGCAGCAGCAGCCACGGATCGGCGTCCAGTTCCGCGGCGGCGCCCGGCCCCAGGGCGGCGACCAGCCGCGGGGCCAGGGAGGGCGGGGCGCCCATCCGGTCGAGGACGGCACTGACCTGTTCGACGGCCTCGGACACCTCGGCTGGTCCCCTTCGTCACGCGGTTCGCTAGGACGCAGGAAACCCTATCCACTCCGGGTGACCTTCCGCTCCCGGCCGACCGGCGTCAGGGGCCGTCGTCGGTGGCGTCGTCCAGGGCGGACCGGATCTCCGGGGGCAGTTCGACCCGCTCCACGCGCAGGATCTGCTCCAACTGCTCGGGGGTGCGCGGACCCACCACGGCCGCGGCGACCCCCCGCTGCTCGCGGGCCCAGCTCAGCGCCACCGCCAGCGGCGGCACCCCCAGCCCCTCGGCGGCCGTGCACACCGACTCGACCACGCGGCGGCTGCGCCCGTCCAGGTAGGGCTCGACGTAGGGCGCCATGTGCGCCAGGGCCGCCCGCGACCGCGGCGGCACCCCGTCGCGGTACTGGCCGCTGAGCACCCCGCGGCCCAGCGGCGACCACGCGATCAGGTGCGCCCCGGCGGCCGCGGCGGCGGGCCGCAGCGCGTGGTCGGCACCGCGGTTGAGCAGTGAGTACTCTGTCCCGGCGCTCACCAGGGGCACGCGTCCGGGCAGGGCGCGCTGCCACGTGGCCAGGGTGGCGAACTGCCAGGCCTTCAGGTCGCCGGTGCCCACGTACCGGGCCTTGCCCGCCGCGACCGCCTCCTCCATCGCGGCCAGGGACTCCTCGGGAGGGGTGGCCGCGTCGAACACGTGGAGCTGCCACAGGTCCACGTAGTCGGTCTGCAACCGCCGCAGGGAGGCGTCCAGGGAGGCGAGCAGGTGCCGCCGGGAGGCGTCCACGGCGCGGTAGCCCTCCGGGGTGTGCCCCGTCTTGGTCGCCACCACCACGTCCTCGCGGCGCACCGCTGCGCCCAGCAGGCGGCCCAGGATGCGTTCGCTCTGTCCGCCGGTGTAGATGTCGGCGGTGTCCACGAGCGTGCCGCCCGCGTCGACGAACGCGGTGAGCTGGTGCCCGGCGTCCTCCTCACCGGTGTCCTTTCCCCAGGTCATCGTGCCCAGGGCGGTTCGTGACACCCACAGCCCCGATCTGCCCACCTGCCGCTGTTCCATAGCCTGGAGAGTACCGTGTCCACCTCGGGGAAGTCCGAGGTCCGGCGGTCGCGGCTATGCTCTGCTACCGTCCCCCTTGCCCGGTGAGCACCGGGAACGCCCCGGTATCGGCGACGGACCCGCCACGGATGCCGCCGGGCGCCGTCCTCCTCCGCCCCGCCGCGGCGGGGTCCCTTCCTTCCCTGGCCGTGCTCCGGCGCCCCCAGCGCCGGACCCTGACGAAAGTTCGATCCCAGTGTCCATCTTCGAGGCGGTCGTCCTCGGTCTCATCCAAGGACTGACCGAGTTCCTCCCCGTGTCCTCCAGCGCCCACCTCCGGGTCTTCGCGGCCTTCTTCAACTGGCCCGACCCCGGGGCCGCGTTCACCGCGGTCAGCCAGATCGGTACCGAACTGGCGGTCGTGCTCTACTTCCACAAGCGCATCTGGGCGGTCATCTCCACCTGGTGCCGCTCCCTGGTGAACCGGGACCTGCGCGGCGACATCAACGCCCGCATGGGGTGGTACATCATCATCGCCACCATCCCGATCGGCGTCCTCGGCCTGCTGCTGGAGGACCAGATCGACAGCGTCTTCCGCGACCTGCGGCTGATCGCCCTGACACTGATCGTCTTCGGCCTCATCCTCGGGGCGGTCGACCACTTCGCCCGCCGCGAGCGCGAGATCAAGGACCTGAACCTGTCCCGCGGCGTGGCCTTCGGCCTCTTCCAGACCCTCGCCCTCATCCCGGGCGTCTCCCGCTCCGGCGCGACCATCACCGGCGGCCGCCTGATGGGCTTCACCCGCCCCGACGCCGCCGAGTTCGCGTTCCTCATCGCACTGCCGGCCGTGTTCGCGTCGGGCCTGTACAAGATGCTCGACATCGGCGGGGGCGAGTACGCCGGGTGGGGCGCCACCATCGTCGGCACCCTCGTCGCCTTCGTCGTCGGCTACGTCGTCATCGCGTGGCTGATGAAGTTCATCTCCACGCACAGCTTCATGCCGTTCGTCTACTACCGCGTCGCCCTGGGCGTGCTCATCCTCGTCCTGGTCTTCACCGGCACGCTCGACCCCCAGGGCGGCGCCGGCGTCGGATAGCCGCCGCGCCCCGTCTCCCGGTGCCCCGGCCGAGCCCCTTCGGCCGGGGCACCGTCGCCGCTACTGTGGGGCCCATGGCGACATCCGAGACAGCCGACGCCCCGCCGCCCGCCCCGGAGGCGGTCACCCTCCTCCTCGTCCGGCACGGGATGACCGACGCCACCGGCCCCCTGCTGGCCGGCCGGGCCGAGGGCGTCCACCTCAACGACACCGGCCGCGCCCAGGCCGCCGACCTGGCCCACCGGCTCACCGGGCTGCGCCCCGCCGCCCTGGTGTCCAGCCCCCTCGAACGCTGCCGGGAGACCGCCGAGGCGGTCGCCGAGCACCTGGGCGCCGCGGTCGCGGTCGACGACCGCCTCATCGAGTGCGACTACGGAAGCTGGACAGGCCGCACCCTGGGCGAGTTGGGTGCCGAACCGCTCTGGCGGGTGGTCCAGGAACACCCCAGCGCCGCACGGTTCCCCGGCGGCGAGGCGCTCGCCGCCGCCTCGGCGCGCGCCGTCGGGGCGGTCCGCGACTGGAATACCCGCCTCCTCCAGGGCCGGTCCACCGAGTCCGCCGAACCCCCCGCGTACGTCGTGTGCAGCCACGGCGACATCATCAAGGCGATCGTCGCCGACGCCCTGGGCCTGCACCTGGACCTGTTCCAGCGCCTGCGCGTGGACCCCTGTTCGGTCACCTCCATCACCTACACCCGCACCCGCCCCTTCCTGAACAAGCTCAACGACACGGGGGAGGGCCTGGCGGGGAGCCTGCCGACCCGGGGGGAGGCCTCGGGCGACGCGGCGGTCGGCGGGGGCGCGGGCGCCCAGGAGGGCGCGGAGTAGGTGCGAAGCGGGGCGCGTACGGGGCGTAGCCGAGCGCGGTGTCGCCGCCATCCCTTAGGGTGCATGGCATGCCCGTCTTTCAGTTCAATCCGCCGGAGCGGTTCGTCGCCGGGACCGTGGGCCAGCCGGGAGAGCGCACCTTCTTCCTCCAAGCCGTGGGGGAGGGGCGTGTCACCAGTGTCGTCTTGGAGAAGGCGCAGGTGGAAGCGTTGGCGACCCGGGTCGAAGAGCTGTTGGAAGAGGTGCACCGCCGGTTCGGACCCCCGCCCGACGACGCGGTCCCGCCCGAGGACGACGAGCCCTTGCGCATGCCCATCGAGGAGGACTTCCGGGTGGGCACCCTCGCCCTGGCCTGGGACGCCGAGGCGGCCCGCGTCATCATCGAGGCCCAGGAGATCGAGGATGGCTCCGACGAGGAGCTGACCGAGGACGACGAGGAGGAGATCGAGGTCTTCGCCGAGGAAGCGCCGCACCGCGACGTCCTGCGCGTCTACCTCACCCCCGGCGCGGCGCGCGCGTTCGCCGGGCGGGCGCTGAAGGTGGTGGCGGCGGGCCGGCCCGAGTGCCCGCTGTGCGCCCGGCCGCTCGACCCCAAGGGCCACATCTGCGTGCGCCAGAACGGCTACCGGCCGGGCCGCATCGTCTGAGTCGGACCCGATGAGCGAGACGACCGGCGCGTTCGACGGCCTGGGCACGGCGGAGGGCCTGGAGCTGCTCCACGGCGGGGACCTGACCGTCGAGGGCCGCCTGACATCGGCCTCCAACGCCACCCTGTACTGCACCGTCTCCGACGGCGCGCGCTCAGCCGCGTGCGTGTACAAGCCGGTGGCGGGGGAGCGGCCGCTGTGGGACTTCCCCGACGGCACCCTGGCCGGGCGGGAGGTGTCGGCCTACGCCGTCTCCGAGGCGCTGGGGTGGGGCGTGGTCCCGCCCACCGTCCACCGCGACGGGCCGTTCGGCGAGGGCATGGTCCAACTGTGGGTGCACGGCGACACCACCGTCGACCTCGTCGCCCTCTCCCGGGAGGCCGGCCACACCGGCCTGCGCCGCATGGCGGTCTTCGACGCGGTCATCAACAACTCCGACCGCAAGATCGGCCACCTGCTGCCCACCCCGGGCGGCCACCTGTACGGCTGCGACCACGGTGTCTCCTTCGCCGAGGACTACAAGCTGCGGACCGTGCTGTGGCAGTGGCAGGGGCAGGCGCTCACAGCGGAGTCCCTGGAGGCGCTGGAGGCGGTGCGCGCCCTGCTCGCCGACCGTGGGAGCGCGCTCTCGCACACCCTGGACCGCCACCTGACCGGGGCGGAGGGCCGCGCGGTGCGCAGGCGGGTGGAACTGCTCATCGAGCACCGGATCCACCCCTACCCGTCGCCCGACTGGCCGTCGGTGCCCTGGCCGCCCGTGTGAGGCGTTCCCGTGCGCAGCGGACGGTGTGTGAGGCGCGCCCCACCGGCCGGTGCGTGCCCCGGCCCCGGTCGGCGGCACAATGGGCCCTGTGAGCAACGAACACGCGTGGAACTACCTCTTCGACATGGACGGTGTGCTCGTGCGCGAGCACCACATCGTCCCCGGCGCCGACGACCTCGTCTCCGAGCTGCGTGAGAACGGCGTCCCGTTCATGGTGCTGACCAACAACTCCATCTACACCCCGCGCGACCTGCGCGCCCGGTTGCTCCACTCGGGGCTGGACATTCCGGAGGAGTCCATCTGGACCTCGGCGCTGGCCACGGCGCAGTTCCTCCAGACCCAGCGGCCGGGCGGGTCGGCCTACGTGGTCGGCGAGTCCGGTCTGACCACCGCGCTGCACAACGCGGGCTACGTGATGACCGAGACCGAGCCCGACTACGTGGTGCTCGGGGAGACCCGCACCTACAGCTTCGAGGCCATCACCCGGGCGATCCGCCTCGTGGAGGCCGGTGCGCGCTTCATCGCCACCAACCCCGACGAGAGCGGCCCCAGCGCCGAGGGGCGGCTGCCGGCCACGGGCGCGGTGGCGGCGCTGATCGAGAAGGCCACGGGTCGGCGCCCCTACTTCGTGGGCAAGCCCAACCCCCTGATGATGCGGTCGGCGCTGCGCCGGATCGGCGCCCACTCCGAGAACACGATCATGGTCGGCGACCGGATGGACACCGACGTCCTGAGCGGCCTGGAGGCGGGACTGCAGACCGTCCTGGTGCTGTCGGGGATCTCCGGCCGCGACACCGCCGAGGAGTTCCCCTACCGCCCCACGAAGGTGATCGGGTCGGTGCAGGAGTTGGTGGGCAGGACAGGTGCCCCCTTCGCCCAGGAGGGCTGAGCCGGACCCGCGGTACGGGACGGGGGCGGTGGACACGGTGTCCGCCGCCCCCGTTCGGTCCCCTACGGGCCCTGCGTGGGTGGGAGCTACTCCTGATTGGCGAGCTCCTCGACCTTGGCCGCCTCCTCGCGGCGGCGCGCTCGCAGCAGGGCGAGGCGCTCGGCGAGGACCTCTTCAAGGTCCTCCATGCTCCGCCGCTCCAGCAGCATGTCCCAGTGGGTGCGTACCGGCTTGGCGTTCTTGGGCTCCTCACCGGTTCCGTCCCGCCTCAGGGAGCGGTCGCCGCAGAAGCGGCACTCCCACTCCGCGGGGATCTCGGCCTCCGTGGCGAAGGTGACCGAGAAGCGGTGGCCCCGGGTGCAGTCGTAGGTGACCTCTTGTCGCGGAGCCAGATCGGTGTTGCGGTCGTTCTCGTAGCTCGTCGCTCCGAGCCGGGTGCCGCGAAGTGCTCGCTCGGCCATCGTGTGGGTGCCTCCAGGCGCTCGTGCGGTTTCGCGGGGTGTAACGCGTCGGTCCACGTCAAGATTCCCCGCGGACCTGGGGTCGAACCACCCGTGGCGGCCCCGGGTCGCCTTTCTCCGGCCCGTCGGCCCGACTGGGCGCCTGGGGGGGACGTTCGGGAGCAGGGCTCCCGACGCCCGGATCGAGTGATTCCACGTAAGGAAAGAATGGCCCGTCTTCTGATGACGTTCCGTGATGGTCAGTGTTGCTCCTTCCCCCCGGGCGGTGTTTCCGCCGTGTTTCGTTGGCTGTTCCGGTGTCCTGTGGTGGTCGCCGATCGCTTGGTTATGTCCTTTTTGTGAGTATTTCTGGGATTGTTCACTGTAAAAGCTCTGGCCGGGACTTGTGAGCCAAACTGCCTTTGGTGTAGGAGTTGTGGCTCTCCACCGGTTCGTGAAGAGCGTTCATGTTCGTACTGATCATCACGCATGGTGACCACGTGGTCATTTCAGATCCATGGTGGTATGTTCTCTCGCTGTGTGTGAATGGCGTCGAATTCGTGATGTTTCAACGTTTTTTGCGGTCTAGCGCCCATGCGTGGATCCCCACACCCCTTCTGCCCGACCGCGACCCATGTACGGATGCTGGAGACGATGACGACCTGGAATCCCCCGCTCGCCCGGGAGCCCCTGCCGCCGTGGCTCGCCGTTCCACGCTGGCTCCTGCTCCCCCTGGCAGTCCTCCCGTTCTGGGCCTGGGCGCTTTGGGCGGCCCGCGACAGCGCACTCGCGTCCGTCCTCCTGGCCGGAGGGCTGGCCCTCGCCCTCCTGAGCTTCCTCGCCGTTCTGGTCAACCAGCGCGAACGCCGTATCGCCGAACTCGAACGGGCCGTGGAAGAGCAGCGTGCGGGCACCGCGGCCCTGGCCGAGCGCCACCTGCCCGCCCTCGTCGGGCGACTGCGCTCGGGGGACTCCGCCGAGACGGCCCTGTCCCGGCACACCCTGCCCGAGGACCCGATCCACCAGGACCTGCTGAGCGCCGTCGCCACCGAGATCGCCACCGCCGAGCGCCGCCGAACCGCCGCGATGCTCGCCTGCGCCACCGCCGCCGGCCGGGTCCAGGCCATGTCCACCGCGATGCTCGCCGACCTGCGCCGCATGCAGGACCGCTACGGCGACGGCACCGACGGCGGTGTCCTCGGCGACCTCATGCAGCTCGACCACAGCATCGCCCAGACCGGCCGGGTCGCCGACAGTATCGCCGTCCTGACCGGAGCCCGCTCCGGCCGCAGGTGGAGCCGGGCCATCAGGGTGGAGAGCCTGCTGCGCGGCGCCATGTCCCGGATCGGCTCCTACCAGCGCGTGCGCACCCACGAGGCCACCGGCCTGGCCGTCGCCGGGTTCGCCGCCGAGGGTGTCATCCACGCCCTGGCCGAACTGCTGGACAACGCCGCCAAGTTCTCCCCGCCCACCACCGAGGTCCACGTCCACGTGGAGGAGGTCCAGGCCGGGATCGCCGTCATGATCGAGGACGCCGGCCTGGTGATGGGCGACGAGGCGCTCAGACGCGCCCGCGCGGCCGTCGACGACAGCCTCGACATCACCTCGATCTCGGGCACCCGCCTCGGCCTGTCCGTGGTGGGCCACATCGCCCGCCGCTACGACCTGTCGGTCTCCTTCCGCCCCTCCTCCCGGGGCGGAACGGCCGTGGTCCTGCTCATCCCCAGGAAGCTGGTCAAGTCCCTCTCCGAGGAGCCGGCCCTTCCCGAACCCCCCGCCACAGCCCCCGCCGGCGACGAGAAACCGTTCGCCGGGCACCGGAGCCGAGCCGCCGCGGAGCCGCCCACCGGCGACTCCGTCAAGGGCCTGCCCGTCCGCCGCAGAGGCCGCACCCTGGCCGAGGCCGGACCCGAACCTGAGCGCTCCGCCCCCACAGCCAAGACACCCACCCAGTCCACCGGGGGCTTTCGCGCCTTCCGCACCGCGGTGCGCGGACAGGACCCGGACGCAACACCGAAGGACGTGTGATGGACCTCGAAAAGTTGACCTGGCTCATCGAAGGCCTCCTCGACCGCACCCCGGGCGCCAGGCACGCACTCGTGCTCTCCCGCGACGGCCTCAAACTCTGCCACAGCGCCGCGCTCGACACCGACAAGGCCGACCACCTCGCCGCGATCGCCGCCGGACTCCAGAGCCTGGTGCACGGCGCCTCCGTCGAGTTCGGCTCCGGCGACGGCGGTGTCCGCCAGGCCATGGCCGAGTTCTACGGCGGCCTGCTCTTCATCGTCGAGGCCGGCCACGGCACCCATCTGGCCGTCATCGCCGCCGAGGACGCCGACCCCGGCCTGCTCGGCCACAACATGCACGAACTCGTCGAGCAGATGGGCGAGCACCTCACCACCCCGCTGCGCGCCGCCAACGGGTCCTCATGAGCCGGTCCCACCACGATGAGAGCCCCGACCGGCTCTACGTCATCACCTCGGGCCGCAGCTCGGCGCCCGACGACGCCCTCGACTCCGTCGCCCTCATCGTCGCCGAGAACGCCCCCACCGCGGGGATGCAGTCCGAGCACGCCCGCATCCTGCGCTTATGCCGCGGACCGACAGCGCTCGTGGAGATCGCCGCGCACCTGGAGCTGCCCCTGGCGATTACGCGCATCCTCGTCACGGACCTCCTCGACGGCGGCCACGCCACCGCCCGCCACCCCCGGAGCGCGCCCTCCAGAGCGCGCCCGACCACCTCACCGGACGTGTTGGAGAAGGTGCTCCTTGCACTCCAGAACCTGTGACGCCGCCGACGCCCCCACCCCGGAGTCCCCCCTTCCGGGCACCGTCGAGCACGCCCTGAAGATCGCCGTGGTGGGCGGCTTCGGCGTCGGCAAGACCACCCTGGTGCGCTCGGTCAGCGAGATCCGTCCCCTCACCACCGAGGAGACGATGACCGAGGCCGCCGCGAACGTCGACGACGTGCGCGGGGTCGAGGGCAAGCGCACCACCACCATCGCCTTCGACTTCGGCCGGATCACGCTGGACGCCACCTCCGTGCTGTACCTGTTCGGCGCCCCCGGCCAGAAGCGCTTCTGGTTCCTGTGGGACCGGGTCCTCACCGGCTCCCTCGGCGCCGTCGTCCTCGTCGACACCCGACGCCTGGAGGACTCCTGGTACGCCATCGACCGCCTCGAAGCGCAGAAGACGCCGTTCATCGTCGCCCACAACGACTTCGGTGACGCCGAACACACCCTCGACGACATCCGTGCCGCGCTCGACCTCGACCCCGCCGTCCCCCTGATCCGGTGCGACGCGCGCGAACGCGACTCCGCGCGCCAGGTGCTCGTCACCCTCGTCCGACACGTCCGATCCCTTGTCTCAGGAGGCCCGCGGTGAGCGTTGACACCGGCAGCCCCGTCCGCCTGTACGGTTCCGGACTCGATGACCCCTCCGCCCTCTACCGGTCCATGCGCGAGGAGCACGGGCCCGTGGTGCCGGTCCTGCTGGAGGGGGACGTCCCCGCCTGGCTGGTCATCGGCTATCGCGAACTCCACCACGTGCTGAGCACCCCCTCGGTGTTCGCGCGCGACCCGCGCCGCTGGAACGCCTGGGACCGGGTTCCCGAGAACTGGCCGCTGCTGCCGGTACTGGTGCCGCTGCCCAACCTGCTCTCGGCCGAGGGCGAGGACCACCGCCGCCGTGCCGAGGCAGTCAACGACGCACTGAACGGCGCCGACCCCCATGAACTGCGGACGGTCACCGCACGCATCGCCGACCGGCTCATCGACGGCTTCTGCGGCTCCGGCGGCGCCGACCTGCGCACCCAGTACGCGGAGCGCCTGCCCTCCCTGCTGCTGTGCTGGATGTACGGCCTCGACGATGATCGCGGTGAGGACATCGCCAGCGCTCTGACCACGGTCTTCAACGCGGGACCCGAATCGGTGGAGGCCCACGGCAGGATCGCCGCGGCGTTCGGCGGGCTGATCGCCGAGCGCCGTGAGCGGCCCGGACCGGACGTGGTGTCCCGGCTGATCGCCCACCCCGCAGGCTACGGTGACGAGGATCTGGTCGCCGAGCTCGTGGCCATCCTGGGCGGAGCCCACCAGACCACCACCGAGTGGATCGGCAACGCACTGCGGCTGATGCTCACCGACGACCGCTTCTCCGCATCGCTGTCCGGGGCGCGCAGCAGCGTGCGCGAGGCCCTGGTGGAGGTGCTGTGGGAGGACTCCCCCTCCCAGATGAACGCGGGCCGCTTCGCCGCCCACGACGTGGAACTGGCGGACCGCATCATCCGGGAGGGGGACCTGCTGCTGCTCGGCTTCGCCGCGGCCAACCAGGACCCGTGGCTGAACCCGCCCGGCCGCTCTGCCGCCGCCGGCACCAACCACGCCCACCTGTCCTTCTCACACGGTGAGCACGGGTGCCCCCACGCCGCGCGCGGCCTGGCCGAGGTCATGGCCGTCACCGCGGTCGAGGTCCTCCTCGACCGCCTGCCCGACCTCGAACTGGCGATCCCCGCCGAGGAGGTCCAGTGGCGTCCCTCGCCCTGGGTCCGCGGAGTGGTCTCCCTGCCCGCGACCTTCACCCCCACCACACCGCACACGGTGCTCTGAAGACCCCCGCTACCCCGCACCAGGACAGTCACCGCGCCCCCACAAGGAGAGAACCATGTCCTGTCCCATGCACGCCGCAGACGGTGTCCCCCTCGTCCACGCCGTACCCGAGGACGTCCAGGCCGACCGCGAGCGCCTCTACCAGGAGGGACCGGTCACCCGGATCGAGCTGCCCGGCGGTGTCCGGGCGTGGGCCACCACCCACCACGAGGTCAGCAAGGCCGCCCTCAACGACCCCCGCTTCGCCAAGAGCGTCGACCACTGGGCCGACTACCAGAACGGCAGGGTGGACGAGGGGTGGCCGCTGCTGGGCACCATCCCCCGGGACAACACCAACATGCTGGCCCTGGACGGACCCGCCCACCGGCGCATGCGCCAGCTCACCTCCAGCCCGTTCTCCGCGCGCCGCGTGGAGCGGCTGCGCCCCGACATCGAACGCGTGACCGCCGCGGCGCTCGACGCCCTGGAGCCGAGGGCGGGCGAGGTCCTGGACCTGCGCAAGGAGTTCACCTTCCGGGTACCGATGTCGGTCATCGGGCTGCTGTACGGCGTGGAGGAATCCGAGTACTCCCAGCTCGGCGAGATGTACGGCAAGCTCTTCTCCGGCACCGGCGAGGAGGGCGAGCACCTCCAGATCTACGCCCAGCTGTTCCAGTTCTTCTCCGAGATGGTGGCCCGCAAGCGCGCCCAGCCCGGGGACGACTTCACCACCGACCTGCTCCAGGCGGGGGAGGAGGGCGACGGCCTCAGCGACGAGGAGGTCGTGATCACGCTGCTGACGGTGGTGGCCGCCGGACACGAGACCACGGTCAACCTCCTCAACAACGCGGTCCGCGCGCTGCTGGCCCACCCCGCGCAGTTCGACCTGCTCAAGAAGGGGGAGATCTCCTGGGACGCGGTGATCGAGGAGGTCCTGCGCTACGACCCGCCCAACAACGTCTTCATGTTCCGCTTCGCCACCGAGGACGTGGAGCTGGGCGGACACACCATCCGCAAGGGCGAGGCGCTGGCCACCCACTACGGTGCGGCCAGCCGCGACCGCACCGAGTTCGGTGAGGAGCCCCACCCCTCGGTGTTCGACCCCAGCCGCACCCGGGGGCGGCACATCACCTTCGGGTACGGGCCGCACATCTGCCCGGGGGCGCCGCTGTCGCGCCTGGAGGCCAGGATCGTGCTGCCCATGCTCTTCGAGCGCTTCCCCGACCTGGAACTGGCGGTCCCGGACGAGGAGCTGCGGGTCGAGTCGGCCCTGTCGGTGACCAGCCTCGCCGAGTTCCCCGTCCGCCTGCGTCCGTAGCGGACCCGGTCCCGGCCGCACACCCCCCGGCGGCCGGGGCCGCTTCATTCCGGACCCACTACCCGGGGTCACGTATCCTCTCCTTTCCGTGCTCGTGGTTGGGTTTCCCGTGGCGCGCGCCGAGGAAGAAAGCCACCGAATGGTTCATAAGGTCACGAACTTCTCATAAGAAGCATGCGTACCTCTGGTGGGGGAGGACCCCGTGCACCCGACACACCTGCTCGCCGCCGCGCTCCTGGCCGCCTCGGCCCCGGCCGCCGCCGAGGAGGAGGCCGCACGCGACTACACCGAGGCGCTCACCGCCACGGGCGACCCCGACCGGATGGCCGAGGGGTGGACGAGTGCCACCGACGGCTCCACCGCCCACACCTACCTCCGCCACCGCACCTACGTCGCCCGCGCCTGGGCCGACGAGGGGCGCCCCCTGGCCGACGAGACCGCCGAACCCGTGGACGGCGGCGTCCGGATCTGCCGGGAAGCGCCGCCCGCCGACGGGACCCGCTGTGCCGACCTCACCGACTTCGCCTACGAGGACGGCCTCGTGTCCGGTTTCCGCGTCGACGGCCTCGACCCCGCTCCCTACCTCGTCGAAGGCGGAACGGACCCGGCCTCCTCCACGGGGATCCAGGCCACGGTCCTCACCGCCTACCGCAGCGTCACCGACCCCGTCATGGTGGTCGTCCTGGGGATCTCCACCAAGGAGAGCGCGGACCTCGACCTCTCCGGAGCCGTCTACCGGGGCCCCGGCGACGACGAGGTGCGGGCGCAGGCCGCCGGGGGCGAGCGCGAACTCGACGCCGGGGACGACACACAGGCCGCCCTGTACTTCCGCGACGTCGACCTCGGCGGGGAGGTCGTGCTCACCGGGTGCCTGGAGGAGTGCTCCGCCTTCGTCGACCTCACCGTTCCGGTCCCCTGACACCGGCCGGGCCGAAAGGAGTGTCCCCTTCCCGGTACGGATCGCCCATACGCGCACGGTGTGTCCGCTAGCGGACACACCGTGCGCGGCTCGCCGCCCCCGCAGGCGCCCGGCACCCCACCCGCACCGCCGGTACCGCTGAGGCTGCTCCCGGCCCACAAGCCCGCCCCCGCAGCGGTTCTGTTGGTATGCGGGGTGGATTCTGGAAGGATGTCCGGTACTTTCCTCCCACCTCCGAAGGAGCGCCATGGGCGACCGGCCCGTGATCGACACCACCGTCCCGCACTCGGCCCGCGTGTGGAACTACTGGCTCGGCGGCAAGGACCACTACCCCGTCGACCGGGAGGCCGGCGAGGCCTTCCTCAAGGTCTTCCCCGGCATGGCGCAGGGCGCTCGCGCCTCCCGGGCCTTCCTCGGCCGCACGGTCCGCTACCTGGCCGGGGAGGCCGGGGTCCGCCAGTTCCTGGACGTGGGCACGGGGCTGCCCACCGCGGACAACACCCACGAGGTCGCCCAGGCGGTCGCCCCCGAGAGCACGATCCTCTACGTCGACAACGACCCCCTGGTGCTCACCCACGCCCGAGCCCTGATGACGAGCTCCCCCGAGGGCGCCACCGACTACGTCCACGCCGACCTGCGTGAGCCCGAGCGCATCCTGGACGAGGCCCGCAAACGCCTGGACTTCGGCCGCCCCATCGCCCTGATGCTCATGGGCATCCTCGGCCACATCCCCGACTACGACGAGGCCCGCCGCCTGGTGCGCGTGCTCGTGGACGCCCTGCCGCCCGGCAGCTACCTGGCGGTCAACGACGGCACGAACGCCCACAGCGAGGCCAACAAGGAGGCGCACGACCAGTACAACGACGAGAGCGGGGGAGAGCCCTACATCCAGCGCTCCCCGGAGCAGATCGGCGGGTTCTTCGAGGGCCTGGAGCTGGTGGAGCCGGGGGTGGTGTCGGTGACACGCTGGCGCTACGAGGAGACCGAGTTCGGCGTCCCGCCGGTGGTGGACGGCTACGGCGCCGTCGGCCGCAAGCCCTGACGGGGGCGGCACCGCGTGCCTCCTCGTGGCCCGCGGCCTCGCGGGCGGCCGTGCGCGTACGCAGGGACCCGGTCTCGTACCTTGGGTCCATGCCGTCCCACACGTGCCCGCCCCGAGGAGCCCCCGCCGGGGAGCCCGCCGTCCGCTTCGAGGGTGCCGTACGCCGCTACGGCCCCCTCCACACCGTCGGCCCGCTCGACCTGGCAGTCCGGCCCGGGACGTGCACCGCGCTCACCGGACCCAACGGGTGCGGCAAGTCCACCGCGCTGCGGATGGCCGCGGGCGATGAACCGTGCGACGAGGGCGCCGTCCGAGTCCTCGGCGCCCCGCCGGACCAGGCCGATCCCGCCTTCCGCCGCCGTGTCGCCGTCCTCGACGCCCCTGCCTTCTTCCCCGACCTCACCGTCCGCGAGCACCTGGAGCTCACCGCCGTCGGCCACGGGCTCGGCGGGCGGGCCCCGGCCCGGGTGGAGGAGGTCCTGGACGAGTGTCGCCTGTCCGCACACGCCGGACTCGCCCCGGACGGGCTCAGCAGCGGACTCAGGCAGATGATGTCGATCGCCGCGCTGCTCCTGCCGCCCGTCCTCGACCTCCTGCTCCTGGACGAGCCCGAACGCCACCTGGACCACGAGGCCAGACGGTGGCTCGCCGACGTCCTGCGTGCCAGGCGGGACGGCGGGGCCTGCCTCCTGTTGGCCACCCACCACCGCCCCCTCGTCGAATCCCTGGCCCACGAGGTCCACGACATGGCACGCCCCGCGTGAGCGCCCCCGCCCAGGACACCGAACGCCACGGCGCCGACCGGGCCACCGCCGACGTGCTGCGGCTGCTGCGCCGGCACCGGAGACCGCCGCGGCCCGGGGACACGGCGTTCGCCGTCTACGCCGTCCTGTTCACCGCCGTCCTCGTCCTCCCGCCGCTGGCCGCCTTCACCGCTGGAACGGTGGGCGCCCCCTCCGCCGCCTGGCCCGAACACCACGCGGCCTCCGCAGGGCTCGCGCTGACCGCCGCCGCACTCGCCGCGCTGTGGGCCTCGGCACGTGAGGCGACCGTCCGCGGACCGCTGCACCTGAGCGCCCCCGTGATCGACTGGGTACTGCGCCTGCCCGTGGACCGGGCGCCCCTGCTGGCCCCGGAGCTCATCCGCTCGGTCCTGTTCCGGGCCTCGGCCGGGGCCCTGGCCGCCCCGCTCGCCGTGGCGGTCGCGGCCCGCACCGTGCTCCTACCGCCGATCGCCCCGGCCGACCTCGCCGCCGCGTCGGCCGCCGGGGCGCTGCTAGGGGTGCTGAGCGTGGCGGTCGGAACGCTGACCGCCACCCGCGCCGCACGAGCCGTGGAACGGCTCCGCCCCTGGCACGCCGCGGCGCAGGCACTGCTGCTCACCGCCGCCGCCCTCACCTGGTACGCGCTCCCGCCCGTCCCGCTGTGGACCCCGGCCGCCTGGAGCGGCCCCTGGGGGTGGGCCGCCCAGGCCCTCGCCGCGCCGCTCGGCGCCCCGGGGACCCACCCGTGGGCGGCCCTCACGCTTCTGGGCTCGGCCACCGCCCTCCTCCTCACGTGTGCTCACCGGTCCCTGCCACTGGTGTCCTCAGCCGAACTCAGAGCGGGCTCGGCGGTCACCGACGGCCTGCGCGCTGGACTGTGGCTACACGACCCGGGCTGGCTCCACGAGGCCCTCCTGCGCCGCCGGAGGGACGGAGGCCGCCTGCCGTTCCGCGTGCGCCCGCCGCGCCGCGCCCGCCTCCTGGTCCCGTGGCGCGACCTGCTGGGCGCCCTGCGTGCCCCCTACACCGTCGCCGGTGCGCTGCTCCTGGCCGCCGCCTCGGCCCTGGCCGTCCTGGCCGAACCCGGGCCGTCGGCCGGTGCGGCCGCCGCACTCGCCCTCGCACCCCTGGCGGGCCTGTACGCGGCCGCTTCCCGGCTCATGGCCGGGGCCCGCATGGACGCCGCCGACCCCCGGCGCGCACGCCACCTGCCGCCCCGCTCCCCGGGGACCCTGGCCTTGGCGCACGGGATCTGGCCGCTGGCCGCTACGTCGGCGGCGGCCGCCCTTCCGCTCCTGTTCCTGGCCGGGCAGGGCGCCGCCGCGCCGTTCGACCTCCTCCTCGCCCTCCCCGCGCTGGTCGCCGGGGCCCTGGCCGGCGCCTACCGGGGACTCATGCCCGGGCACCTCTCCTTCGGCGTGGAGACCCCCTTCGGCAACACCGCCCCGCTGCAGATCGCCTCCTGGCACCTGTCGGGCCCGCTCGGGGCGCTGGCCGCCTCGTGGCCGACGGCGCCCGGCATCGGCCTGGGCGCGGGATGGGCCGACCTCCTGTGGACGGCCGCGGGCACCGCCGCCCTGGTGTGGTGGGTCCGACTCCGCGCCCGGCGCGTCCGGTGACACTACGTCTTGTTGGGGCGTCTCACTTACGTCTACGATCGAACTCCCCGGTAACCCACGCCCACGCCTTTCATGTTCTAGGGAAGAACCGCCCCCGCCATGGCCCATCCCCCCGCACGACACCTGCCACCCGGAGTCACGCCGCTCACTCCGGGTGACCCGCACACCATCGGCTCCTACCAGCTCATCGGCAGGCTCTACGACGCCTCCGCCGCCACCGTCTACGCGGCCCTCTCCGACGACGGCACCCCCACCGCGCTCACCTGCACCGACGTGCGCACCGAGCCGGGGGCCGAGGCCGCGCTCGCCGAACGGATCGCCGCCGCCCGCGCCGCCTCGGGCCTGTGCGCGGTGGTCGCCCGCGACGGAGGCCTCCACCGCGGCGCCCCCTGGACGGCCGTCCCCTTCCTCCCAGGGCACACCGTGCGCCGACAGCTCCAGGAACAGGGGCCCATCACCGGCCGAGCCCTGGTCACCGCCGCCGCCGGGTACGCCGAGGCCGTCTGCGCCGTGCACGCCGCAGGCCTGGTGCACGGCGACGTCGGCCCCGACACCGCGTTCATCACCGCAGACGGACCCCGCCTGGTCGACCACGGGCTCGGCCGCTGGATCCGCCGCTCCGCGTCCGATGCCAGCGGCGACGTGGCCTCCTGGGCGCGGCTCGTGCTCTTCGCCGCCGGGCGCACCCCCGCCCGCCCCGGACACCTCCCCGACGGGCTCGACTCCCTCATCCGCCGGGCCCTGTCACCGGATCCGGCGGCGCGCCCCGAGATGGAGGAGGTCCACCTCGAACTCCTGCTCATCCTGGGCATCGGCGAGGACGTCCCCGCACAGCAGTGGCCGGAGCGCCTGGCAGCCCTGATCGCCGAGCACGGCCCCTACGCCGACACTTCCTGGCACGCCCCGGCCCGCTGGCGCAACGCCGTGGGCCAGGGGGGCGGCGACGCCTCCGCCGCCGACTACGGCGGCGCGCCCGCGGACGGCCCGTCCCTGGCGGCCGGTGGGGGGCCGTCCGCTCCGCAGGCCCCGCAGACACCCTTCCCCGGTTCGGGACCGGCGCCCGCCCCCGACGGGTCCGCGGTGCCCTCCGCGCCCTTTCCCGGCTCCGGGTCGGCGCCCGCGCACCACCCGGCCAAGGGCTGGGACGCGCACTCCCACCCGCCCGCACCGGCCGAACCCCTCGGTGGCGGCGCGGCCCCGGCCGGGATCCCCTCCGACGGCGGCTTCTCCGTGCCGCCCTCCTACGGCCCGCCTCCCCCCTCCGGATCCGCTCCGATCCCGGTGGGCATCCCCTCGGACGGTGGGCGCTCCGCCCGCTCCCTCTCCGAGATGCTGAGCCCCGAACCCGGCCCGGCGCCGGGCGGCTCCGCCCCGGCCGGCGGCGCGGCGGCCTCCGGCGGCCTCAAGGCCGCCGTGTTCATCACCGCCGGGGTCGTCGCGGTCGGCATCGTCACCGGCGGCGGCTACCTGCTGCTCAACCGCTCGGGCGGCGACGAGCCGATGGCGGCGCCCCAGGCCGTGGAGGGGTCCGAGGACCCCGCCTCCGCCGACCCCACCGGGGTCGGCCTGGCCGCCGCGTCCCTGGAGGCCTTCCTGGACGCCGACAGTTTCGAGGTGTCCGTCCACCAGTACGCCGGGGACGGTTCCGGCCCTGAGCAGGACCCGCCCGCCGACCCCTTCGGCACGTCGGGGATGCAGGTCTGGTTCGACAACTACGCCTACGACGGCTCGGCGATGGAACGCCAGGTGGGCACCTACGCCTCCGAGTACGACTGGAGCATGTACGTCGACGGGCGCATGCTCGTCAACGACTTCGGCACCAACGCCTGGTTCGACGACACCGGCGGCACCGCCTACGACCCGTCCGACTACACGCCCGAGGCCGTGGCGGGCCCGCTCACGGCCATCGCCGAGACCGGCGAGGTCACCTCGGAGGAACCCACGGAGTTCGCGCCGGTCCTGGAGCTCTGGCACATCTACGACCCCAGCGTCGAACCCGCCACCGGCGACCTGGTCTCCGGCACCCGCCTGGAGGGCACCTACACCGCCGACGACGGCGCGACCCGGCGGTTCGTGCTCATCGTCGGCGAGGACCGCGCCCCCCTCAACCTCGCGGTGGAGGTCCCCAACACCGGACCGCCGCCCGAGGTGGGCCACTGGGTCCGCGACTACACCTTCCGCAGTGTCGGCGCCCCCGTCGACCTGATGGTCCCCGCCCCCGAGGAGGTCCTCCCCTCGCGCCCCGGCATGGGCTTCTGAGCGACCGTCCGCCGCGCCGCCCCCGGACACCGGGGGCGGCTTCGTCGTTGTGGTGCGTCTGTGGCGGGCGATGCTCGTAGCCGTCACGTGTGGTCCCTCCCGTCGCTGGTGTCCCGTTCTGGTTCCGTGTGCCTGCACGGGGCAGATTCTGGCTGTCTGAAAACCGGAATCAGGTTTGTCGTATACGTGCGGCTTTGGAGCCGCGGCCTTGGGAGGCCCCCTCAGGGGCTGTGGGACATAAGTCCGTTGACAGTTGTCGCGGGCTTTTTCGTCCCTCAGGTGAACGGAAATTCTCTAGCCAGGCGGAGGTGACCAGGAAATCATCGGGAAGCCTTGGCGGGCGGTGGTCTGGAATTGGCTTTCCGTTAACTGTGAACGTTCCTCTCCAGAGGGCGGTCCACGTGTCCGCCGACCTGTTCTCTCGGCTGCGCTGAAGGGGTGGAGTGGCCTGCTGTCACTACATCAGGTTCGTGTGCGACTACTTCTCCAGTGCGGTCTGGCAGTGCTCCCGGGCAGGCTGCGGCTTGTGTGACTTATTTCACCCCTTGGCTCGGTTGACGTCCTGGGCTCCTGGTCGGAGCGGCACTTCACGAGACCTCCCCTGTTCGGATGACTGTGAGAATTCACTCTTCGTGCCTGTTCAAATCCGAAGTGTTCTTTGACTTGGTTCGGGTGTCAGTGTGGGATTTGTTTCGCGCCTGAAAAAGAGCCGAAGCTGTTTTTCGGGGCGAGTTCAGAATGTGGGACCGTGTTTCCAGGGGACAGAGCGGTGACTCTGTGTCATGGCTGTTCCCATACTTAGGGAAAGGTGAAGATGTACGACGTCATCGTCGTCGGCGCACGGTGCGCCGGCTCTCCGACTGCCATGCTCCTCGCACGGAAGGGACACCGTGTCCTGGTGCTGGACCGGGCCTCCTTCCCCAGCGACACCGTCTCTACCCACTACCTGCACCAGACGGCCCTGCTCAAGCTTCAGGAATGGGGTGTACTCGCCCCCATCATCGAGGCGGGCACCCCCGCCATCCGCAAGATGCACTTCTCCTTCCAGGGGATCGAACTGAACGGGTTCGCCGACCCGGTCGACGGCATCGACGCGGTGTACTGCCCGCGCCGGACCCTGCTCGACGACACCCTCGTCACCGCCGCCCGCGAGGCCGGAGCGGAGGTGGTCGAGAACTTCGGCGTCACCGACCTGGTGTTCGAGGAGGGGCGGGTCGTCGGTGTCCGCGGACGTGAGGACAAGGGCCCGGAGAAGGAGCTGCGTGCCAGGGTCGTCGTCGGGGCGGACGGCTTCCACTCGACCGTCGCGCGCCGAGTGGGCGCCCAGAACTACAACGTGCGCCCCTCGGCCAACTTCATCTACTACTCCTACTACCGCGGTCTGGGCTGGGGTCTGAACCACAAGACCGGCCACAATCGCCGGTGGATCGGCACGTGGCCCACCAACGACGACCTGACCATGCTCGCCGTGATCTGCAACCGCTCCCATCTCAAGGAGTTCCGTCAGGAACCCGAGGAGCAGTTCCTGGCCACCTTCGACGACGTGGTTCCGGACATGGCCGAGGAGCTGAGGGCCAAGGGCGAGCGGGTGGAGCCGTTCCGGCCCATGCGCAACCCCGACAACTACTACCGGACCGCCTACGGCCCCGGATGGGCCCTCGTGGGGGATGCCGGGTACCACAAGGACCCCTTCACCGGATGGGGCATGGCCGACGCCTTCCTGCACGCCGAGATGCTCGCCGACCGGCTCGACGAGGGACTGGCCGGAACACGCCCCATGGACGAGGCGCTGGCCGACTACGCCGCCGCCCGCGACGAGGAGAGCGCTCCGGTCTACGACTTCACCTGTACCCTCGCCGAACTGGACCTGCCGCCCTTCTACCGTGCGGTCATGGGTGCGATCGGGCAGGACCAGAAGTGGACCGACACCATGCTCGGCATCATCGGGGGCACCGTTCCCGGCGACGCGATCTTCTCTCCCGAAGGCCTCCAGAAGCTCTACGACGACGTCGGCGTTCCCGAGGAGGAGCGCATCTACGACCCGACCGCCTGACCGGTCTCCCCCCCCCCGCTTCCCCCACCCCGCCTCCCCCGTCGCGAAGCCGTCCGCCCCGGGCCGCGTCGAAGGCCCCCCGCCCCCGTCTCCACCTTCTGGGAGCCGTCATGTCCGAAGCATCCAGCATGTTCGACCTCATCAGCGAGCAGAACGAGGAACGCGAGTACTTCGACACCGGCGGTGTCGGCCAGTCGCACGAGTTCTACACCGGCGAGGAGCAGTTCTCCCGAGAGATGCGCAGCATCTACGGGCGACGCTGGCTGCCGGTGGACCACGTCTCCCGGCTCCCCGAACCCGGGTGCTTCACCACCCTCAACATCGGCAGCGGGTCCGTCCTCCTCCTACACGGGGACGACGGGATCCAGGCCTACCACAACTACTGCCGCCACCGCGGTTACAAGCTGGTGGAGGAGGCCGTCGGCAAACGGCAGAGCCTCGTGTGCATCTACCACTGCTGGGTCTACAACCGCAACGGCGGGCTCAAGTCGTTCAACGGGACCTACTTCGACCACTTCTTCGACCAGGAGAGCAACGGACTGCTCCGGGTGCGCACCGAGGTCCGCCACGGCGTCGTCTTCGTCTGCTTCGCCGAGGACCCGCCGGACCTGGACGAGGCGCTGGGAGAGTTCGACCGGTTCGCGAACGCCTACGAGCTCGCCGAACTGAAGTGCGTCCAGTACAAGGACTACCCCGTGGCCTCCAACTGGAAGCTGGTCGCGCACAACGTCAACGAGAGCCTCCACTTCCCCACCGCCCACAAGGACCTGCACAAGGTCACCGACTTCGACGCCGCAGGCACCTACGACCTCAAGGGCGACGACATCGTCGGGGCCTGGCAGATGTTGCGCGAGGGATACAACTCCATCTCCACCACCGGCCGCAGCGACCGTGCGCCGATGCCGCTCGTCCCGCCCGAGGACCGCCGCAAGGTCAACTGGATCACCATCCTGCCCAACCTGCTCTTCGGTATGACCAGTGACTACGTGATGATGCAGTGGGTGTGGCCCGAGAGCCCCGGGACCTGCGTCGTCCGCCACTTCTGGCTGTTCCACCCGGACGAGACGGCCAAGGAGGACTTCTCACACGAACCGGTGTTCGCCCTGTGGGACAAGGCCAACTACGAGGACTGGGAGCTGTGCGAGCGCACCCACCGCGGACTGTCCAACCCCAGGTGGAGCCCGGGGCAACTGTCCCTCGACGAGGAGGTCGTGGCCCAGATCGACGCCTGGGTCCTCGGCCACACGCAGGACGCGGAGGGCGGCGCATGAGCGTGGACTGCTACCTGATCGGGGGCACACGGGTGCTCGTCTCCTGCGCGGAGGCATTGCTCGACCACGGCGTCCGGGTCCGGGGCGTCCTCTCCGAGGACGCGGCTGTGCTGCGGTGGGCGCGTGAACACGGCATCGAGACCCCGGACCCGCGCGGCGACCTGGCCGAGGCCCTGTCCGGCCGCCCCTTCGACTTCCTGTTCAGCATCGTCAACTTCCGTGTCCTGTCCGCGGACGTCCTCGCCCTGCCGCGGATCGCGGCTCTGAACTTCCACGACGGCCCCCTCCCGGCGTTCGCGGGCAGCAACATCGCCTCCTGGGCACTGTACGAAGGGGTGCGCAGACACGCCGCCACCTGGCATCTGATGACCGAACAGGTCGACGCCGGCGCCGTGGTGGCCGAACGCTGGTTCCCCGTCCGCGAACTGTCCACCGCCCTCTCCCTGACCTACGAGACGGCTCAGACGGGGATCGACCTGTTCACGGAGATGGCCCCCCTCCTGGCCCAGGGGCGCCTCCCCGACCCGGTGCCGACCGACGGTGCCGCCGAGCGCCGCTACTTCGCCCGCGCCGACCGCATGGCGGGCGGCGGCGTCGTGCACGCGGGTATGTCAGCGGCCGAGGCCGGACGCCTGTCCAAGGCGATGGACTTCGGTTCCTTCCCCAACCCCGTGGGCATTCCGGCGCTGGCCACCGACCGGGACTCCGTCTTCGTCGGCCAGATCCGCGTGCTCGACCGGGACGGGGACTGCGCCCGTGCCACCGTGCTCAGCGTGACCGACGCCCAGATCCGCATCGCCGCCACCGACGCCGACATGGTGCTGAGCGACTTCACCTCGACCGAGGGAGACGCGCTCAGCGGCCGCGGCGCCGCCCAGCGGCTGGGGCTGCGGGAGGGTGAGCCGGTCCCCGCGCCCGCCGAGGGCTTCCTCGCCGTGGTCGAACGCGCCCAGCCCGGCCTGCGCCGCCGCGAGCACCGGTGGCGCGACCGCCTCGCCGACGTGCGCACCCTCCCGTTGGAGGCCGACGACTTCTCCGCGCAGGCCTCCCACTACCACCGTTTCGAACTCGCCTTCCTGCCGATGTGCGAGGAGGACCGTGTCCGGGTGCGCAGAGCGTTCCTGGAGGTGCTGGCCGAACGCGCCGGGGTCTCCTCCTTCGACTTCGGCTGGTCGCCCCGGGACGCCCAGGACCTGGCCGAACGCACACACGGACTGGCCACCATGCGTGTGCCGGCCCGGTTCGACGTCCGCGACCCCGAGCGCACCGAGGCGGAGCTGGACCGGGTGCGGAGCTGGGGCCTGTACGCCACCGACCTTGAGGTGCGCCTGGGAATGGCCGCGCGGCCTCCGGGGGCCGACGGGCCCTCGTTCACTCGGGCGATGGTCCTGGAGCGCTTCAGGGAGGACCCCGCGGCGGTCGCATCCGATACGGAGATCGCCCTGGTACTGCCGCCCGAGGGGGTCCCTGCGGTGTTCGCGCGTGAGACCGCGATGACCCGTGACCAGGCGCTGGAGTTCGTCGACCTGGTCGAGGAGCGGATGTTCCCGGAACCGGAACCGCAGCGGACGGAGGCCGCGGCGACCGCGGACACCGTGGACACGGCCGCGGAGCCCCGGTCTCCCGCCACCGTCGTCGAATTGGTGTCCCGCGTGTGGGACCGCAGCCCCGACGCCGTGGCCGTGCGCACCGCCGACAGCACGATCACCTACGCCGAACTCGACGCCTGGTCCGCCGCGATCCGCGACGAGCTGGCCGCGCGCGGTGCCGGGCCGGGGTCGGTCGTGGGCCTGCTCACCGGACGGGGCCCGGAACTGGTGCCGTCGATGCTGGGCGCGGCCCGAGCCGGGGCGGCCTTCCTGCCCCTGGACCCCGGCTACCCGCAGGAGCGGCTGCGCACCTACGCGCAGAGCGGTGAGGCCTCGCTCATCCTCACCACGGCCGAACGGGAGGGCGAGGCCCACTTCCTGGGGACCCCCGTGCCAGTCCCGGCCGCAGGGAGCCGTCCGGAGCCGGGCGGCGACGCGGACCGCGCCTCCTCCCTCGCCTACATTCTGTTCACCAGCGGATCCACCGGTACGCCCAAGGGGGTCGAGGTCGGGCACGCCGCCCTCGCCAACTTCCTGGAGGGCGTCGGCGACGTGCTGGACCTCCACCCCGGCGCGCGGGTGCTCGCCCACACCACCGTCGCCTTCGACATCTCCCTCCTCGAACTCCTCCTCCCCCTGGTACGCGGGGCCACCGTGGAACTCGCGGACGAGGACACGGTCGCCTCCCCGGAGGCGCTGACCGACCTGGCGGACGCGGTGGACCTGGTGCAGGCGACACCGAGCCTGTGGCGACTGCTGCTGGACACCGGATGGCGCCCCCGGCCCGGCCTGGTGGCGCTCTCCGGGGGCGAGGCCCTGCCGCTGGCCGTCGCGGAGTCCCTGTACGGGGCGGACGCGGAACTGTGGAACATGTACGGCCCCACGGAGGCGACCATCTGGGTCTCCGCGCACCGGGTGCGGGACCCCGGCCGAGGCTTCGTCCCCCTGGGGGAGCCGCTGCCGGGGCTGGGGCTCCACGTGCTGGACGGCGATCTGGCCGCAGTGCGGCCCGGAGGCACGGGGGCCCTGTACATCACCGGGGCCGGCCTGGCCGAGGGCTACCGCGGACGCCCGGACCTGACCGCGGAGGTGTTCACGACCCTGCCGGACGGGCGGCGCGCCTACCGGACCGGGGACGACGTCCGCCTGCACCGGGACGGCTCGATCGAGTGGCTCGGCCGCGCCGACGCCCAGGTCAAGGTGCGCGGCAACCGCATCGAACCGGCCGAGGTCGAAGCCTGCCTGGAACGGCTGGAGGGCGTGTCGGCGGCCGTCGTGGCCGCGGTGCCCTTCGAGGGGACCGGCGAGCCGCGGCTCACCGCCTACCTGGTCGCCCGCCAGGCGCCCGACCGTGCCGACCTGGACGCCTGGGTGTCCGAGCGGCTGCCGGGATACATGGTTCCGGACGCCTACGTGCGGCTCGACGCCCTGCCCCTGACCGAGAACGGCAAGGTCGCCCGGTCCCGCCTGCCCGTACCGACCCGGGACACCGTGCTCCGCCGCGACACGCCGACCGTCCCGCCGCAGGCCCCGGCCGCAGGGGAGCCCGCCCGGGGCACGGCCGCCGCGCGTATCGCTGAGGTGTTCGCCCGGGTCCTGGGGCACACCGGTTTCGGCGAGGCGGACAACTTCTTCGATCTGGGCGGAGAGTCGGCCAACGTGGTCCGGGCCGCCTCCGCGGCCACCGGCGAACTGGGTGTGGAGGTGGGGGCGCCCCTGATCTTCGCGACCGGCACCCCCGAACGGCTCGCCGCCGCCCTGGGGCTCTCCGACGCCCCGCCGCCGGACCTCCAGAAGACCGAGGCCACCGCCGACGTGTCCGCTGAGGCCCTCCGCGGCCCCGCGGCGTCCGCCACCGCGCCCGGAGCGGCCCCGGCCGAGCCGCACCCGGAGACCCCCGCCCCGGAGGGCGCACTGGCCGTCATCGGCATGGCCTGCCGCTTCCCCGGCGCCGCCACCCCGGACGAGTTCTGGTCCGACCTGGCCGAAGGGGTCGACCGCGTGCGGCCCGCCCCTGAGGGCCACCGCGGATGGGGGCACCTGTGGGAGAAGGCCCGGGGGCACCTCGCCGGCTGGATCGAGGGTGTCGAGGACTTCGCCCCCGAGCGCTTCGGCCTGGGGGATCGCGAGGCGCGGCGCCTGGACCCGCTCCAGCGGCTGATGCTCAGCGTGACCGACGAGGCGCTGGAGTCCGCCGGCTACGACGGTCCCGCGCTCGGCGCCGCCACGGGGGTGTTCGTCGGCACCATCGCCAGCGACTTCCCCGCGCTCCTGGCCGGCAGCGTCGGACACGAGGACCCGCACGCCGCTACCGGGACCGCCCTGTCCATGGTCGCCAACCGGCTCTCCTACACCTTCGGCTGGTCGGGGCCGAGCCTGGCGGTGGACACGGCCTGCTCCTCCTCACTGGTCGCGCTGGACCAGGCGCGCACCTACCTGCGGGCGGGCACCGTGGACGCCGCCGTGGTGGGGGCGGCCAACCTGATCCTGACCCCGGACAAGAGCCTGTCCTTCCGACGCAACGGCATGCTCTCGCCCACGGGCGCCTGCCACACCTTCGACGACGCCGCCGACGGGTACGTGCGGGGCGAGGGCTGCGGTGTGGTCGTCCTCAAACGGCTCAGCGACGCCCGGCGCGACGGCGACCCCGTGCTGGCCGTGGTGAACGGCACCGCCGTCAACCACAGCGGCGACCACTCCGGCTTCCTCACCGCACCGAGCACCACCGCGCAGCAGGACGTGGTCCGGCGGGCCATGGCCGAGGCGGGAGTGTCGCGCCTCGGGTACCTGGAGGCGCACGGCACGGGCACGAGCCTGGGCGACACCATCGAACTGGAGTCCCTGCGCGCCGTCCTCGCCGACCACCCGCGCGGCTCCGTCGCGATCGGATCGGTCAAGAACGCCATCGGCCACCTCGAACCCGCCGCGGGCATCGCCGGGCTGATCAAGGCCGTGCTGGCACTCCAGGCCCGCCGGATCCCGCCGATGGCGCACCTGTCGGTGCCCAACCGGGGTTTCGCCTTCGAGGACTCGCCCCTGTACGTGTCCACGCGTCCGGAGGAGTGGCGCGGTCCCGCAGCCGCGGGTGTCAGCAGTTTCGGGTTCGGCGGGGTGAACGCCCACGCGGTACTCACCGCCCCCTCCGGGGAAGCCGCGGAACCGGAGACGGGCGGCCCTCGGCTCATGGTCATGAGCGCCGATTCCGAGGAATCCCTGCGGGTCCTGGCCCGCCGCTACCTGCTCCTGCTGGACTCCCCGCACCGGCCGCCGCTGGCCGCGCTGTGCGCCACGGCCCAGGACCGGCCGGGACGGAGCCACCGGTTGGCCTGCGTCGTCTCCGACACCGAACAGTTGGAGGACAAGCTCCGCCTGTTCCTGGCCGGGATCGGCGACAGCCGCTCCCTCTACACCGGGCGGGCCCCGGAACGGGCCGGCGTGCAGGAGCGGCCGACCGCGTCGGCCTCCCGCGCCGAACTGGACCGTGCGGCCCGGTTGTACGCCCAGGGGCACGACCTTCTTCCCGGCGCCGGGCACACCCGGGTCCGGCTGCCGTCGGTGCCCCACGAAGAGCGGCGGCTGTGGCTGGAACCCGCGGCGGCGCCCTCCACCGGCACCGCGGTGAGCTGGCCGGACTTGCCCGAGGCCGCCGAACACATCGTGCGGGGCAGGCCCGTGCTCCCGGCCGCCGGGTACCCCTTCCGGGCCGCGGAACTGCTCGGCCGGACCGCGTTCCACCTCACCGACCTGGTGTTTCGCGCTCCCGCCGTCGACCCGGTCTCGCTCAGCGGAACGCTGGAGGAGGGGGCGGTCGCGTTCCGTGACGGATCGGGCGCTCTGCTCTGCACGGCACGCGTCGGCGACGACGCGCCCCCCGAACTGGGGGAGGGGGACTCCGAAGGTGCCCGCCCGGTGGACGTGGCGGCGATGTACGAGGCCCTGGCCGAGGCCGGCCTGGAGTACGGTCCGGGGTTCAGGTGTGTGAGGTCGGTGTCGGCCCTGCCCGGTGAGGCGTTCGGTTCCCTGGACGGTGGGGGGACCGGTGCCGGGGTGGACCCGCGCCTGCTGGACGGGGCCTTCCAGGTCGCCCTCGTGGCGTGCGGCGCGCGAGGCCTGTACGTGCCCTTCTCCGTGCGCTCGCTTCGCGTCCTGGGCCGGCTCGACGGCCCGGTACGGGTGTACGCGCGCCGGGACCGGGTGGCAGCGGGCGGTGAGACGGTGACCGCGAGCCTGGTGGTCTCCGACGCCTCCGGGCCCGTGGTCGAGGTGCACGGGATGACCTGGAAGCGGCTCTCGTCCGCACCGCCGAACGGGGCCGTCGAGGGGGCTCCAGCCACTGGGCGGACCCTGCCCGGACCCGCGCCCGGCCTCCGGCCGCCCGCGGTCTCGGCCAACGGCCACGGCCCGGCCGTCGGCGAGGCGTCCGCCGGCCCCGGAGCATCCGAGGACCTGGCCTCGGCCGTGGCGAACTGGGTGGCCCGGGCCCTGGAGCTCGACGTCGAGGAGATCGACCCGGAGGCGCCCCTCCAGCAGCTGGGCATGGACTCCATGCTGTCGGTGTCCACCGCCGAGGACCTCGGCGCACGGCTCGGCGTGGAACTTCCCCCCACCCTCATTCTGGAGACGGGGACGGTCACCGCCCTGATCGCCGAGCTGCGCGACCGGTACGGGGTGGACTCCGTCCCCGGAGCGCCGAACCCGGAACCTCCCCCCGCACGTCCCGAGCCGACCTCCGCGGCGAACGGGCTGGCGCCGCGGCCACCGGCCCCGAAGCCCGCCGCGGCGCCCGCGGACCGTCCGGTTCCCGCACCCGCACCGTCGGAGGGCCGTCACGACATCGCGGTCGTCGGGATCGACGGCGTGTTCCCGGGCGCTCCGGACCTGGACGGACTGTGGCGGGTCCTCGCCGGGGGCGAGGACCACGTACGGGAGGTCCCCGCCGACCGGTGGAACCTGGAGGAGTACTACTCCGACGACCAGTCACCGGGCAGCGTCTACCTGCGCGAGGCGGGGTTCGTGCGCGAGTGGGACGAGTTCGACCCCGAGTTCTTCCGCATCCCGCCCGCCGACGCCCGGTGGATGGACCCCCAGCAGCGGCACCTGATCCAGTCGGCGTGGCGGGCGCTGGAGGACGCCGGACCCGCGGGAACGCGCCGCGACCTGTCCGTCGGCGTGTTCGTGGGGGCCAGCTACCAGCACTACCGCGACCAGGTGGTGGGCGAGGTCGTGCCCACCGCCGCGGCCCTGGGCAACCACAACGCGATCCTCGCCAACCGTGTGAGCCACTTTTTGGACCTGCGCGGGCCGAGTATGACCATCGACACGCTGTGCTCGTCGTCGCTGGTGGCGCTGCACCAGGCGGTGCGCAGCATCCGCCAGGGCGAGTGCGACCAGGCCCTCGTCGCCGGGGTCCGGCTCGCCCTGTCGCCCCTGCACTACCACGCCATGCGCAGCCTGAAGGCCCTGTCCCCGACGGGGCGGTCGCGGGCCTTCGATGCCGCCGCGGACGGGTTCGTGCCGGGTGAGGGAGTGGTGACGGTCCTGGTCAGGCCGTTGGAGCGGGCGTTGGCCGAGGGTGACCGGGTGCACGCCGTCATCCGTGGCAGTGCGGTCAACCACGGCGGCCGTACCAGCGGGCTGACCGTGCCCAACGGTGCCGCCCAGCGCGAGGCGGTGTCGGCGGCGCTGCGGGACGCGGGGGTGGACGCGGGGACGGTGACGATGCTGGAGGCG
>NZ_JBHMIV010000026.1:0-65014 GCF_048060475.1 Nocardiopsis sp. LOL_012
CGGCCCGCGACATGCTCCCCAACCCCGAGTACTCGGTGACCTCCATCGCCAAGCTGCTCGGCGTCAGCCCGGGGACGCTGTACAACCACATCCCCGATCTGAAGGAGCTGCGCGCCTCGGGGACACGCCGCGAGTTGGGCCCGGCCCAGGGCTGAACGGAACCGGGCCTGCCGACCAGCGCGGAGAGGTCTTCTAGGCGGCGCCGGTACGGTGGCGGACCCACGCCAGCGCCGTGGCCGCGGCCCGCCGTAGGTAGGGGCGCAGGTGCGGCACCCCCTTCGGGGCTGGCTGACGGCTCATCCGCGTCCAGTAGCCGGCGTAGGCGGCCGCGTAGCTGGTGAGCACCTCCTCGTCGGCCTCTTCCCACGTGTCCACCCCGGCCAGGTGGTGTTCGGCGGCGGGGGTGTGTCCGGCCATGACCAGGTGCGGCACCAGGTCCGCGATGTCCTGCCAGGGGGCGCCGTGGAAGGCGTGCGCCCAGTCCACCACGGCGATGTGGCCGCCGGTGGTGGTGAGCAGGTGGTCGGGGCGGATGTCACCGTGCACCAGGGCGGGGCCGTCGGCGTGCGAGCGCCACACTGTTTCGGCCTTGGCCAGCTCGGCCAGGTGCTGGCGCTCCCACGCGCCGAGGTCTTCGGGTGGGTCCTGGGCGAGGAGTTCCCAGCCGTGCAGCCAGGCGCCCCGGGCGGTCGAGGACGGCTCCAGTTCGGCCACCGGGCAGGGGGTCAGGGTGCGGCTCATCGCGGCGATCGCGTCCACCACGGGTTCGATGTCGGCCGAGCCGGGCGTCGGGTCGGGGTGGCGGCCGTCGACGTCGTCGAAGACCAGCACCACCCACCCCTCAGCGGTGCCGTGCCAGAGCAGCCGCGGCACGGGGGCCGCGGAAGGTAGACCGGCAGCGATGCGGGCCTCGTGGCGGTAGGCGTCGGCGAGCGGGTGCGTGACGGGCATCGCCTTGACGAAGGCGCCTGAGTCGTCGGCCAGGCGGAGGCGGGCCGCCACGCCGGGGGTGAACCCGCCGCCCTGGTCGGCCACCGACGCCACGGGTGAGCCGAGACGTTCGGCGACGGTGCGGCGCAGCGGTGCGGGAAGGGTGTCCCAAGCGGGTCGGACGGCGGTGCGCCCGTCAGCTCGGCCAGGTCCCGCAGGCAGTCCCGGCCGATGGGGGTGGCGCCCAGGTCGGTCTCCAGGTGGTACCAGCCTAAGTAGGCGGTGCGCGCCAGGGAGCGGGCGGCGGTGGTGAGTTGGTGGGTTTCCTTGTAGGCCATGAACTGCTGGCCGCGCACGATCCTCTTGTGGATCAGCCAGGTGAGCACGAGCGCCTCGACCAGCAGGTCGGTGCACGTGGGCGGGGCCTGGCGGTGGGCGTCGATGAACGCCTCCACCTGCGGGTGGCCGCTGTCGGGCGCGGGGGTGTGGTCGGGGTCGGTGTACATCAGCCTGCCCCGGGTGGTGCTGGTGATGTGCTCGATGCGGCTGGCGGGGGCGAGGTAGAGGTCGAGTTGGTAGAGCATGTGGCGGTGCACGAGCAGGTGGACGAACCCGAGTCCGCCCACCAGGTCGGGGACGATGGTGTCGGGCCAGGCGGGCAGGAGCTAGTTGAGGCTGGTGGCGATGAGGGCGTCGTGGGCGGCGGTGAACGCCGGGTAGTCGGTCTCGCGCACGCCGACGACCAGGTCGACGTCGGAGAGCCGGTCGGAGGTGCCGGTGGCGAAGGAGCCGCGCACCACCAGGTGGGTGACGGCGGGGCTGGCGGCGAGCAGGCGCATGGTCTGGTCCATGACGGTGAACTGCTCGGGACGGTTGGCGGCGGCCAGGGCTTCCAGGGCGGCGTCGGTGGCGCTCATCGGCTCACCTCCTTGAGGGGTTCGTCGGTCAGGCTGTGCGGGCCCAGCACGATAGCCTTGTGCTCGCGCCACGTGGTGACGGCGGCGGTGTCGCCGCGGTCGCGGTGCAGGGCGATGACCATGTCGTAGGCGCGGCCCTCGTCCAGACGGCGGTTGAAGAACAGGCGCAGCAGGTGGTGCTCGGCGGAGCGGACGTAGCCCAGGTGGGCCAGGCGGCGGGCGGTCGTCGCGTACCCCGCCAGCTCCTCCTCATCGGCTTCCGGCAGGTGGCGCACGCACCTCTCGGGCAGGTGCTCGCCGTCGCGTAGCCAGTCGAGGGTGGGGCCGGCGTAGCAGTCCAGGATCAGGTGGATCCGTGCGGGCCCGTGGGCGTTGCACGCCCCGTGCACGAACGTGGGGGTCAGCCGCCAGATCCGGCCGGGGCCAGGTGGACGGCGCTGCCGCCCAGGACCAGGAACGCCGAGGAGGCGGTGGCGAGGGGGATGTGCACGCGGTGGCGTTCGGTCTGGGCGAGTCCGTCCTCCTGGTAGTCGCGGTGCTCCCACAGGTAGGACCCGGCTTCCAGCAGGGCCAGGCGCGCCCACATGTACTCCAACCCCAGCTCGTCCAGCAGCGCCCGGGTGGTGGGCATGCGCCCGAGCAGGTCGGTGGGCCGGGCGGTGGTGGTGTCGCCGATGGTGACGTCGCGGGCGTGGCCGGTGTCGTTGAGCAGGGACAGCGTGCCCCACCCGCCGGACTGGAAGCGGCTGTAGCCGCTCACCCAAAGGCCTCCGCGTCACCGTTCATGCCGACAGGGTGGCGTGTCCCGCCACCGGTGTCAACAGATGTGACAGTCGTCGGGACTCACCGTTCCGTTCCTGCTCGGACCCCAGGATGCGGGAGCCGTCGAAGAGCCCGGTGTACAGGCGTGCGGCCTCCTCGGCCTGGTCGTCGAACCACAGGAAGGGCGTGATGCCGGTGATGGTGACCATCGGGGTGTTCTCTCGTGTCGCGGTGCGCGGGCGGGGTGTGTGCCCGCCTCTCACCCACACGTCGCGCGGCACCGCCCCGGATCGACACGCCCCCGGGATCTCCTCGGCCGGATCCGCCCGGTGCGCGGTCAACGGTCGTCCTTCTCCAGGTCGGCGAGGAAGTTCAGCAGCGCGGCGTTGACCTCGGCGGGGCGTTCCTGCTGGGTCCAGTGGCCGCAGCCGGGCAGGGTGAGGTTGCCGTAGACGCGGGGGGCGACCAGGTGGAGGTTCTCGCGCAGGAAGTCCACGCCGCGCATCCTCGCGACCATGTCGCGGTCGCCGATCGCGTACAGGGCGGGCACGTCGACCGTGCGGCCCTGGAAGGCGGCGAGCAGCCCCTGGTTGAGTTCGATGTTGCGGTACCAGTTGAGGGGGCCCGTGAAGCCGCCGGGGCCCTGGAAGGCCTCGGTGAACACGGCCAGGTCGTCCTCGGTGAGCCAGGCGGGGAGCTGTTCGGGGTCGGCGAGGCTCTCCAGCAGGGGCTGCCCCTGGGTGATCATCCACATCGCGCGGTCGTCGGGGTTGTCACCCGAGGCGGTGTAGAGCAGGCGGCGCAGGAACGCGGCGGGGTCGGCGGCCATCTGGGCGTCGATCTCCCCCGGGCTCTGGAAGCGGACCTGGTAGAAGTCCTCGCCGTAGATCTCACGCGTCACCGAGATCGCGGGCATCCCGGCCGGGGGCAGCGGCGGTACGCTCAGCCCCGCCACGCCGCGCACCAGGTCGGGGCGGAGCAGGGCGGTGGTCCAGGCCACGGGTGCGCCCCAGTCGTGGCCCACGACCACGGCGTCGGAGGCCCCCAGGGCGTTGATCAGCGCGGTCACGTCGCCCACCAGGTGCGGAAGGGTGTAGGCGTCCACCGCGTCGGGGGCGTCGCTGCCGCCGTACCCGCGCTGGTCGGGGGCCACGACCCGGTACCCGGCCTCGGCCAGCGGTGTGAACTGGTGGCGCCAGGAGTACCAGCTCTCGGGGAAGCCGTGCAGGAGCAGGACCAGCGGCCCCTCCCCCTGTTCGGCGATGTGCAGGCGGACGCCGTTGGCCTCGACGTGGCTGTGCTTGACGGTCAACGCTGGCTCCAGCCCCCCGTTGGAGTGGGCAGGGCCCGGCCCGCCCGGGGGACGGCGGCGGCCCTCAGTAGCGAGGATAGGCGAGGCCGGCCACGCGCACGCATCCGGCCCGAACAACACCGCATGTCTCATAATATGAGAATGGCATCTCATTGACAGAGACAAGGGTGTAGTGTCCCAGAACCGGGACACCCCCGTCCCACGGACCACGGAAAGGGGCGCCCCATGGCGCGCTACACCCACGGCCAGCACCGCGCCGTCACCGACTCCTACCGCTGGCGCAACGCCGCCAACTCCACCGCCTACGCACTGCAGGAGATGACCCCCGGCCGCTCCCTGCTGGACGTGGGCTGCGGCCCCGGCTCCATCACCGTCGACCTGGCCCAGCGGGTCGCCCCCGGGCCTGTCACCGCCGTGGACGCCTCCCCAGAGGCGATCGAACTGGCCCGCGCCACCGCCAGGGAGGAGGGCGTGGACCACATCGACTTCCGTGTCGGCGACGCCCACGTCCTGGACCTGCCCGACGACTCCTTCGACGTCGTCCACGCCCACCAGGTCCTGCAGCACGTGGCCGACCCCGTGCGCGCCCTGGCCGAGATGCGGCGCGTGGCCCGCCCCGGCGGCGTGGTGGCCGTGTGCGACAGCGACTACTCCGCCATGTACTGGTACCCGCGCCTGCCCGAACTGGACACGTGGATGGACCTGTACCAGAGCGTGGCCCGCGCCAACGGCGGAGAGCCCGACGCCGGCCGACACATGGTGGCCTGGGCGCACGCGGCCGGGTTCACCGACGTCACCTACGTGGCCGAGGCCTGGAGCCACTCCGCGCCCGACCACCGCCACTGGTGGGGCACCATGTGGGCCGAACGCATCCTGGTCTCGGACATGGGGCGCCAGGCCGTCCAGGAGGGCCACATCACCCGCGAGGAGCTGGAGGGCATCTCCCAGGGGTGGATCCGGTGGAGCCAGGACCCCGACGCGGTGTTCGTCGTGCCCCGCGGCGCCCTGCTGTGCCGTGCCTAGAACCGACACCGACACCCGGGGAGACCACTGGCCAGGCCGGGCACGGCCGGTATAGCGTCGGAACCCGTGTGGACACCGTCGCGCACGCTGGAGGGGACCATGTCCGACCTGCCGATCGGCTACTGGCTCAAGCACCTGGACCGGTTGATCGAGAACGACTTCGACCGCGCCCTGTCCACCGAATCACTGGGGCGACGCCACTGGCAGGTCCTCACCTCCCTGCACACCGAACCCGCGACGGTGCGTGACCTGGACCACAGGCTCGCCCCGTTCCTGGAGGAGGGCGAGCCCACCGTCGCCCCCACTGTGGAGGAGCTGCGCCGCCGCGGCTGGGTGAAGGGCGGCGACCCCCTGTCCCTGACCGCCGCCGGGCGGAGCGCACACGAGGAGCTCTTCGAGAGGGTCGGCCAGGGGCGCCGCCGCCTGAGCCGGGGCATCAGCGAACAGGAATACCATGCCGCCGTCGACGTGCTGGAGCGCATGTCGGCCAACCTCGAACAGGGCTGAGCCCCGGCTAGGTCGGCTCCACGCCCAGGTCGCGGGCGAGTTCGACGAAGGCCAGGTCAGGGCGCTTGGGAAGGCCGAAGCGTGCGTCCCCGTAGGGAAAGGGGAAGGTCCGGCCCGTACGGGCGTAGCCACGCCGCTCGTACCAGGAGATGAGCTCCGCGCGCTGCCTGAGCACCTGCATCCGCATCAGGGAGCACCCCCACTCGCGCTCGGCGACGCGCTCGGCCTTCGCCAGTACGCGCCGCCCCAGACCGCCGCCCTGGATCGTGGGCCGCACGGAGAACATCCCGAAGTAGGCGTCCGCCGCGCCGCGCCGCAGCTCGCAGCAGGCCACCAGCTCACCGCCGGATTCGGCCACCAGGACGAGCGTGTCGTCACGGGACAGCAGGGCGGCCATGCCGTCCTCGTCCACGCGCTGGCCGTCGAGCAGGTGCGCCTCGGTCGTCCACCCCCGCCGGGAGCCGTCGCCCCGGTAACAGGCGTTGACCAGCTCCACCAGCGCGGAGGCATCGCCGGGGACGGCCGCTCGGTAGTGCAGTTCCCCGCCCTCCTGCGCAGCGGTGCCGTCGGTGTCGGTGGTGGTCACATCTCCCCCTCGTGCTCGGATCGCTCCCCAGTATCGGGTACCGCTCGGCCCGCCTCAGCCGCCAGCGGTCTCTGACGCGTGCGGGCGTGTGCGCCCGTGTCTGGAACGGTGGAGGACCAGGGTTGCGTCCGGTTCCCGCGAGGCCATGGCCTGGATGGTCGGCATCGCGGGCGTCCTCATCCTCCTCAGTGGCCTCGACATGCCCGGGTGCGTCGACGCCTTCGAGGAATCGGCCCCGGTCGAGTTCCTCAACGGCCTTTGACCGCCGGTCCGCAGCGGGGAGAAGGTCAGCCGACACGCTCCGCGCGCCGGGAAGGCCGGGCCCCGTGCCCCCGGATGACCCACTCGGCCACGGCGATGTTGACCACCCAGCCCGCACCCATGAGCGCCGCCCTGACCACCTCGCCGGGAGCGCCGAGGAACAGTACCCAGGGCAGGTGGGTGAACACCTGGGTTCCCGCCCCCTGGCCGATCGCGTAGGCACGCACCATCCAGGCGCGGTGCCCGGCGATGTCGCGCCGCCGCACCGCGGCGAACCCCAGCACGAGGAAGAGGGCCATGGCCGAACCGAACCCCAGCCGCTGCACCATGAGCAGCTCCCCGTCCATCGCCGGCAGGGTGTAGGACACCGTCATCCACAGACCAGTCAGCGCCGAGACGAGCCCGAACGGGACCAGGAACCGGCCCGCGAGGCGGTGCCACCCGGGCCGCCGCCGACGCAGTCCCGGGGCGAACTGGAACGCGCCCAGAACGCAGTACAGCGCGGACGCCGCGATGTGCAGCACCACCGGGACGGGGGAATCGAAGAAGCGGGCGTTGCCGGGGGTGACCGGCCCGCCGCCGCCCAGTTCGGCCAGGCGGAAACCGCCCGCGATCACCGGAACCGCGCTGAGCAGGACCAGCAGAACGGGCACGAGCCACTCACGCCGGGGAGAGGAAGTCTTGTCCTTGATCGCCATGCCCCGATCCTGGCCGGGCGAGGGCCGCCGGGGCATCGGACATCCGGCCCGAGCCGCCTCAGCCGATCGGAGGAGGCAGAGGTCCCCCGCACACGCCGGGACGGTGACCGCTCATCCCCGAGGGGCGCCGTCCGGACCCGAACGGGGCCTGCCCCGGCGGGTCTCGTAGGCCCACATCGCGATCTCCACACGGTTGCGCACACCCAGCTTGGCCATCAGGCCCGCGATGTGGGTCTTGACGGTGCTGAGCGCGATGTGCAGCTCCCCGGCGATCTCGGCGTTGGTCCGCCCCCGGGCGACCGCCGCCAGGACCTGCTCCTCCCGCCCGGTGAGCGCCTCCACGGGCCGCACCGGCGGCGCGGCCGGCCCGGAGTCGGCGAAGGCGTCCAGCAGCCGCGCCGTCACGGCCGGGGCGATGAGCGCGTCCCCCGCCGCGGCGGCGCGCACGGCCTGGCCGAGCAGGTCCGGCCCGGCGTCCTTGAGCAGGAAGCCCCGGGCACCCGCGCGGAGCGCGGCATAGACGTACTCGTCCAGATCGAACACGGTGATGACGACGACCGCGAACGGATCGGCCACCTCCGGCCCGGCCAGGGCACGGGTGGCCCCGATCCCGTCGAGCCGGGGCATGCGGACGTCGAACAGGCACACGTCGGGGCGCAGGCGCCGCGCCAGGTCCACCGCCGCGCGCCCGTCGGCGGCCTGCCCCACGACCTCGATACCGGCCTGGGCGTCCAGGATCATCGCCAGGCCGGTGCGGACGATCTCCTGGTCGTCGGCGACGACCACCCGGATGCTCACGTCTTCCTCCCGGAACGGGGCAGCTCGGCGGTCACGGTCCAGCCGCCCCCGGGCGCCGGCCCGGCCGTGCAGGTGCCGCCGAGCAGCTCGGCCCGCTCGGCCATCCCGGCGATCCCGTACCCGCCTGCCGGGCGCGGGGCCGAAACCGCACCGTCGTCGCCCACCCTCAGGCGCACCCAGGCGCCGTCGGCGGTGACGTCGACCTCGATCCGGGTGGCGCGGCGGGCATGACGCCGGGCGTTGGTGACCGACTCCTGGGCCAGACGGTAGAGCGCCGTCCCCACCAGCGGGGACAGCCCGTCGAAGTCGCCGCGCAGCCGCACCCGCACGGACGGGACACCGGGCCAGGAACGGCGCACGAGCCGACCGATGTCGTCCACACCCGGACCGGGCTCCAGCTCCGCGGCCCCGCCCTGACGCAGGAGGTGGACCATGGTCCGCATGTCGGCGAGGGCGCGCGAGGCCTCGAACTCGATCACCCCGAGCGCTTCGACGGCCGCATCCGGGCGCTCCCCGGCCACCGCCAGACCCGCCTGGGCGCGGATCGCCACCGCCGAGACGTGGTGGGCGACGGTGTCGTGCAGGTCGCGGGCGATCCGCTCGCGTTCGAGCAGCCTGGCCCGGTCCGCCTCGCGGCTCCTGGCGCTGGCCCGGTACCGCTGGGCCGCGCCCAGCGCGCCCACCGAGAACAGCACCGCGAAGCCGCCGACCACGTCGGTGGGCTCCCCGTGTCCCAGGACGGCCTGGAGGAGGAACTCGGCGAGCACGATCGCCGCACCCGCCAGGACCTGGCGCCCCGCCCCCCATCGCAGCAGCGCGTAGGGCAACAGCAGGAAGACCACGCTCGTGTACATCTCCCCGGGCTGCACACCGGTCGCCGCCGACACCAGCGCCGGAACGCCGAAGACGGCCGCGAGCCCCAGAACCGGACGGGCACGGCGCCACAGCAGCACGGGCAGCAGAGCGACGACGAGCACCACCGACAGCGCCCGCCACGGCAGGTCCGGCCGCAGCAGGCCCTCGGCCACCGCGGCCGCCGCGAACACGGCGACGAGCGTCCAGTCCCACCGGGGGCGGGCGGGAGGGCCGAGGGGGCGCGGTTCGTCCCACACCGAACGCAGAAGTCCGTGCACGGAGATCATCGTAGGGGCCGCGCCGCCCGAGCGGATCGGCCCGAAGGAGGAGGGAGAGGATCCGTGAACCTCCGGCCGCCGGAATTGACCTCAATAAATGTTGAGGTTCTATGGTCGGACCGACCACGAGCCCGACGACCGCGACCCCAGGGGACACCGCCCATGATGGAGATGGCCGCGTGGAACTCCATGTACCACGCCATGCACGCCCAAGAGGACCAGCGCCCCTTCTCCCTACCGCTCCTACGGCGCATCGCCTCCTTCGCCCGCCCCCACTCCCGCCAACTGGCGTGGTACCTCGCCCTGAGCGTGGTCGCCGCGGCCCTCGCCGTCGCCTCCCCCCTGCTCGCGGGCCGGGTCGTCGACGCCGTCGTCGGCGGCTCCGCCCTGGGGCCGGTCCTGGCCCTGGCCGGGCTCATCGCCACCGTCGCGGTGGCCGAGGCCGCCCTGTCCCTCGCCGTGCGGTGGATGTCGGCCCGCCTGGGCGAAGGGCTCATCCTGGACCTGCGCACCACGGTCTACGACCACGTCCAGCGCATGCCGGTCGCCTTCTTCACCCGCACCCGCACCGGAGCCCTGGTCAGCCGCCTCAACAACGACGTCATCGGAGCCCAGCGCGCCTTCAGCGACGTCTTCTCCGGCGTGGCGGGCAACACCGTCACCCTCGTCCTGGCCCTGGTGGTGATGCTCGGCCTGTCCTGGCAGATCACCCTGCTGTCCCTGGCCCTGCTGCCGGTGTTCGTTCTGCCCGCACGCCGCATGGGCGCCCGCCTGGCCCGTATCGAACGCGAACGTGCCCTGCACGACGCTGCCATGGGCACCCAGTTGACCGAACGCTTCTCCGCCCCCGGAGCCACCCTCGTCAAACTCTTCGGCTGCCCCCGCGAGGAGTCCGCCGAGTTCGCCCGCCGGGCTGGCCGGGTTCGCGACATCGGTGTGCGCACCGCCATGGTCCAGGAGGCGTTCTTCGTCGCGCTCACCCTGGTCTCCGCGCTGGCGCTGGCCCTGGTCTACGGGCTGGGCGGCCTCTACACGCTGCGCGGCCAACTGGAGGCGGGCACGGTCGTGGCCATGGGCATGCTCCTCACCCGCCTGTACGCACCGCTGACCGCCCTGGCCGGCGCACGCGTGGAGGTGATGAGCGCCCTGGTCAGCTTCAGCCGCATCTTCGAGGTCTTGGACCTCGAACCCCTGGTCGACGAGCGTCCCGGCGCCCGCACCCTGCCCGAGGGGCCCACCTCCCTGGAGTTCGACGAGGTGACCTTCGCCTACCCCAGCGCGGAGAAGGTGTCACTGGCCTCCCTGGAGGAGGTGGCCGTCCTGGACACCGCCGACCACGGCACCGTCCTGCACGGGGTGTCCTTCCGCGTCGAACCGGGGCGGATGGTCGCCCTGGTCGGGTCCTCGGGCGCGGGCAAGTCCACCATCGCCCAACTCGCCCCCCGCCTCTACGACGCCGACACCGGGACCGTCCGCCTGGGCGGCCACGACGTGCGCGACCTGACCTTCGCGTCGATCCGCCAGGCCCTGGGCGTGGTCACCCAGGACGGCCACCTCTTCCACGAGAGCATCCGGGCCAACCTCACCCTGGGCAGCCCCGACGCCACCGACGACCGCTTGTGGGACGCCCTGCGCCGCGCCCGCCTGGACCGGCTCGTCTCCTCCCTGCCCGAAGGCCTGGACACGGTGGTCGGCGAACGCGGCTACCGCTTCTCCGGCGGCGAGCGCCAGCGGCTGACCATCGCCCGCCTGCTGCTGACCGACCCCGAGGTGGTCATCCTCGACGAGGCGACCTCGGCGCTGGACTCCACCTCCGAGGCGGCGGTCCAGGAGGCCCTGGCCGAGGCGCTGCGCGGCCGCACCTCCCTGGTCATCGCCCACCGGCTGTCCACGATCCGCGCGGCCGACACGATCCTGGTCGTGGAGGCCGGACGGATCGTCGAACGCGGCACTCACGCCGAACTGCTGTCACTGGAGGGCCGCTACGCCGAGCTGTACCGCACACAGTTCACTGAGAGCGGGCCGCAGGAGGCCGCCGCCCTCGGGTGAGGCCCCGGTCCCCGGTGGCGCCACACCGGGGGCCGGGGCCCTCCTGCCGGAAGGGCCCTAGAGGGTGTCGGTCACGGTCTTGCCGTCGCTCTTGTCGATGCTGAAGGAGTCCACGACGGTGCCGTCCGCGGTGCGGGCGGTGTAGCGCAGGGTGTCGCCGTCCACTTCCACGGCCTGGTAGGTGGAGGTGTCGGAGAACTGCACCCGCACCTCGGCGCCGTTATCCGTCCAGTTGTCCTCGGAGATGTCGTACATCTTGGTGCCCGTCACCGCGACGGTGTAGACCGGCCCGGTCTGCACGGCCGGGTCGGCGGTGGCGTTGGCGGCCACGTTGCCGCGCCCGTAGGAGTGGTCGTGGCCCTGCAGGACCAGGTCGACGTCGTAGTCCTCGAAGGTGTCGAGCCAGGCCCGGCGCAGGAGGGCGTTGTCGCGGTCGGGGCTGTTGGAGAAGACGGGGTGGTGGAAGGTGACCACCGTCCAGGGGTGGGGGTTGTCGGCCAGGACGTCCTCCAGCCAGTTCTGCTGGATGTCCATCCAGATCCGGCTGCCGATCGGCGCGGCCTGGCGGTAGTTGGAGTTGAGGACGACGAAGCGCACGCCCTGGTAGTCGGTGTAGTAGGTGGTGGAGGGCAGGTGGCGCCCCCAGGAGCTGGCGCCGTTGCCCGGGGTCGGGAACTGCGGCCGCCAGTAGTCGCTCAGGGAGAGCAGCGCGTACTCGTGGTTGCCGGCGGTGGTGACGTGGTTCATGGTGCCGGTGGCCTCGGCTCCGAAGGCGTTGAACCAGTCAGTCCACTCCGACTCGCTGTCGGCGTCGTTGACCAGGTCGCCGGCGTGCACGGCCAGTTCGGCGTCGGGCTCGGCGGCCAGCGCGGCCTGGGCCATGGCGGCGCCGCCGGTGGAGATGCCGTTCTGCACGTCGCCGAAGTACAGGAATGTGAAGGGGTCGGCGCCGGAGGAGGCGGTGGTGAAGGTGCGCCAGCGGCTGAAGGCGGTGCCGTCGCCCACGCGGTAGCGGTAGTCGGTGTCGGGGGCCAACCCGTCCGCGGTGGCGGCGTGGAAGGTGCCGCCGACCGATCCGGTCTCGGTGCCCTCGACGGTGGTGACCTGGTCGGGTGTGGCGGCGGGGGCGATCTCCAGGACGGGGGAGCCCGAGCCCTGCGAACGCCAGGTGAGGGTCTGGGAGGTGGAGGGGTCGGCGGTGGGGACGAGGATGACGCGCTCGGGGGCGGTGGCCGCGGAGGCGGCAGGGGACGTCACCGCGACGCAGGTCAGGGCCAGTACGGCCGTGCCGAGGGCGGCGAGGGTGCGGCGGGCAGCGGAGTCGGACACGATGGGGTGCCTTTCTGCCGGGGGAACGCTGACGCGGCGACGGTAGCCTCCCGCCGACAACACGGTGTGAACCGTCGGGGACCATCCGTCGCGGTGTGGTGAACGCCGGGCATGGCCCTCCTTTCCTACCCAGGACACGGGCCCCAGGGCTCCGTGAAGACGCGCTCCGCGGCCCGTGCGGGAACACACGGGGACGGTCTCCCCGCGCGGGGCGGGGAGACCGTCGGGGAGCGGTCACCGTCAGGAGGACACGGTGATCGGCGAGGCGGGCGTGGTCACGTTGGCCACGTCGTAGGTGGCGGTGAAGTCCGCGCTGTCACCGGAGGGGCAGCCGAAGCCGCCCTCCAGCTCCACGTCCACGGTGGTGTCGAAGGCGAGCACGGACTCGGTGCCGCCGTTGGTCCAGGTGCCCTCGACCCCGGCCGCGCCGTCGGGGTGCACGGTCGCGGTGCACGAGGCCAGGCCGCTGGTCTGGACCACCACTCCGGCGGTGGGGATCACCAGCGTCCCGGTCGAGGGCGAGCCGTGCTGCATGACGATGTCCCAGTCCTCGTCGGGTGTGGTCACCACGGCCGAGACCAGGGGCACGTTCGTGTCGCAGTCGGTGAAGGTCGGCGCACTGATCGTGCCGGTGACCGGCCCGGAGGCGTTGGCGTTGGCGGGCGCGGAGGGGACGAAGCCCCCGGCGTCGGAGGTGTCACAGGTGACGGTGATGCTGCCCGCGGTGAAGGTCGCGGTCCCGTCCAGGGCTGCGGAGAACTCGTCCCCCGCAGGGGTGACGGTCGTGGACCCGGCGGCGTGGGCCGGGACGGCCGTGGCCAGCGCGAGGCCGACGGCGGCCAGGCAGACGGGCAGAGTACGGGTCAAGGGTCGCGGAAACGACATGTCTCTCCTCGGTGCATGGGGGCGGAAGCCGAAGCGGTCCGCCCGGCGGTGCAGGGATCAACGCGCCATGGGGGTCGGTCGCCGTGGTGGTCCGGTCGTCCGCGCCACCCTCCCGCCGGGATGCGTGCCGCCCGGCGGGAGGAGTCGTAGGGGCCGTTCAGCCGGTGGAGTCCGCGGTCTTCGCCGTCCGCTGTCTGCGATCGCGCCGGGACTCCCTGGCGGGCTTGGCGGTCGGCCTCCAGGCGAAGGCCAGTGCCCCGCCGACCAGGGCCAGCAGGGTGCCGATGACGAACCCGCCGAGGTTGGAGATGACCAGCGCACCCAGGCCGAGGAACCCGGCCAGGGAGCCCGTCACCAGGTTCTGGTTCGGGGTGAACCAGGTGATCAGGCCCAGCACCACCAGCATGCCGCTGATGAGCAGGGTCGGGACGCCGGCCAGCCCCAGTTGGATCATGACGTCGATCGGGGCCAGGGGGATGGCCGCCATCTCCAGCCCGGCCAGGACCATCAGCAGGCCGCCCGCGAAGGGGCGCCTCTTGCGCCAGTCGCGCATCCGGGAGAGCACGGTCGGTCTCTCCTCTAGAAGCACTCGTCGACTCCGGGCTCCACTCCCAGGCGCAGGCCGTCCAACCGGAAGGTGCCGGCGTTGGCCGCCCAGGCGGTCTGCTCCAGGTCGTCGACGACGATGGTGCTCGACTGCATCCCGAACAGGTCGTTGAAGCCCTGGGCGCCCTCGGGGCCCTGGTCCAGGGTGCCCGCGTCGCGGCCGATCTCCATGTCGGTGAACTCGGCGTTGCCCGCCATCTGCTCCATGTCGATGACCAGGTCGGAAGCGTGGACGGTCTCACCGTCGGCCCCCGCCTCCAGGTTCAGCGAGATGGCGCCGATGATGGGGAACTCGGTGAGGACCGACATGCACATGCCCTGGAGGTCGGCCTCACGGATACCGGCGACGGCAACCGGAACGGCCTCCTCGCGCACGTTCTGGTTCAGCCAGCCGTACTGGACGAAGCCCTCGCCTTCCAGGTGGTCGGCGGAGATCTTGAAGCTCTGCCCCGAGACCGCGAACGAAGCGGCCAGAGCGCCCTCGGCCATCCCGAACAGCAGCGCGCCCACGGCGACCCCGGAGGGGACCAGGAACAGGACGAAGCGCTTCAGGTTGGTGTGGGACTCGGGCTTGTCGCCGATACCGGAGTCCGTGGTCCCAAGGGGCTCGGGGGATGTGGTGCCCATAGGTGCTCTTTCCATTGGAATTCCTATGGTCACGACGCGCCATACCGGTCTCCCCCCGAAAACACCGGCACGTGACCCTACGGTCGAGTAACATGGTGTTCCGGAACACACCTGATTTCAAGGGGGGTTCACAGGAAATCTTCCGACGCCGGGCTCTCGCGCGCCGCCCAACCCAGAGCGGGATCGCCCCCACGGCAGGTTGTTCCGCATGGTGTGCCCCGGCGGAGCGCCGTGCCTTCCCCTGTCCGCGCGGGTGGCCGGAGACCGGGGCGGGTGTGGGGCCGGTGCGGAAAAGGGGAGGAATCGAGCTTCTGTTTCCGAATGTATTCTCCTGCCCTTTTCCGCCGCACATGTCAGCCTGAAGAGGGCACGGGCGTCTTCGCGCCTCGCGGCGGCACAGGCGGTCCCATGAGGTGGGATGACCGGGTGCACCCGTGTTTGGGAACGCTCCCATGGGCCTAGGATCGGCCCATGGACACACGCACGCTCGGACGCACCAAGCAGAACGTGGGCGCCGTCGGATTCGGCGCCTGGCAGATCGGCGGCACCTGGGGACAGGTCACAGAAGACGACGCCCTCGCCGCCCTGCACGCGGCCGCCGACTCCGGCGTCACCTTCTTCGACACCGCCGACGTCTACGGCGACGGCCGCAGCGAGAGGCTGGTCGGCCGACTCCTCAAGGAGCGCCCCGGCCTCACCGTGGCCACCAAGATGGGCCGCCGCGCCGACCAGCGGCCCGCCAACTACAACCCCGACCACTTCCGCGCCTGGAACGACCGCTCACGCGACAACCTCGGCGTGGACACCGTCGACCTCGTCCAACTGCACTGTCCGCCCCGCGAGGTGATCGACACCGACGCCGTCTTCGACGATCTGGACGCCATGGTCGAGGAAGGCCGCATGCGCGCCTACGGCGTGTCCGTGGAGACCTGCGAGGAGGCCTTGGCCGCCATCGCCCGCCCCGGCGTGGCCACCGTGCAGGTCATCCTCAACGCCTTCCGCCACAAGCCCCTCGAACAGGTCCTCCCCGCCGCCCGCGAAGCCGGGGTCGGCATCATCGCCCGCGTCCCCCTGGCCAGCGGCCTGCTCTCGGGCCGCTTCACCGCCCACACCTCCTTCGCCTCCGACGACCACCGCACCTTCAACCGGGGCGGAGAGGCCTTCGACCAGGGCGAGACCTTCTCCGGCGTGCCCTACGAGGTCGGCCTGGAGGCCGTGGAACGCCTGCGCCCCCTGGTGCCCGAGGAGGCGACCATGGCGCAGTTCGCGCTGCGCTGGATCCTCGACCAGGAGGGCGTCAGCGTGGTCATCCCCGGCGCCCGCAGCGCCGACCAGGCCCGGCGCAACGCCGACGCCGCGGCGCTGGCCCCGCTCGGCGCCGACACGCACGAGCGCGTCCGCCGGGTCTACGACGACCTGGTCCGACCGCACGTCCACCACCGCTGGTAAGGCCTCAGCTCCGGCGCACGGTGAGGGCGATCAGGTAGCGGCAGACCTCCCCTGCCGGGTTGCGGTACTCGCAGGGGGCGGGCGGACCGAGTTCGAGGCAGTCGCCGGCCGAGAGCACGTGCTCCTCCTGCCCCTCGCGGAACGCCAGAACGCCCTCGACCACCCAGATCTGGTGGTGTGCGAGCAGATAGGCCTCGGCCGGGTAGGACACCCGCGCCCCTGCGGGCAGCTCGACCTCCACCAGCTCCACCGCACCCCCCGTCCGGGGGGAGACCGACCGCCGCCGGTAACCGGTCTCGGGATCGGTCCACACCTGCTGGTCCGCCCGGCGTACCAGGCGCCCGCCCTCGTGCTCGGCGTGCGCGATGAGCTGGGACAGCGTGATCCCCAGCGCCGCCGCCAGCCGCCCCAGGAGTACGGCCGTGGGCTGCACGTCCCCGTGCTCGATCCGGCTGACCATGGCGCGGGACACCCCGGCGCGCTCGGCCAGAGCGGCTCCGGTGAGGCCGCGGGAGGCGCGCAGCTCGCGCAGGGAAACAGCGAGGGCGGTACCGAGGGCGTCACTCATGCGTTCACCATAGTGCACACTTCGTTTAGCATGATGAACATGAGTGCAGTGACCACCCTGATCCGCGACGCGTCGCGCGACGACGCCCCGGCCTGCGCGGAGATCTACGCCCCCTACGCCACCGACACCGCCATCACCTTCGAACTGGACCCGCCCGGCGCCGGGGAGATCGCCGAACGCATCACCGCCTGCCAGCGTGAACACGCGTGGATCGTCCTGGAGGAGCGGGGCCGGGTCGTCGGCTACGCCTACGGCGCCGCCTTCCGCACCCGCGCCGCCTACCGCCGCTGCTGCGAGGTCAGCGTCTACCTGGACCGCGACCGCCGCGGCTCAGGACACGGCCGCGCACTCTACGAGGCCCTGATGCCCAGACTCGCCGCGCGCGGCATGACCTCCGCCATCGCGTGCATGACCCTGCCCAACGACGCCAGCCTGGCACTGCACCGCGCGCTGGGGTTCCGGGACGTGGGCGTGATGCACCGCGTGGGGTACAAGTTCGACACCTGGTACGACGTGGCCTGGGCCGAACTCGACCTCACCCCGCTCGCCCCACCGGCCTGATCCGGCTCACCGCAGGTCCGGCTCGGCCTCGGGGACCGTGGCCTGGGCCTCGCGCCCGGAGGGCACCGCCGCCTGGGACACGCACGCACCCGCCACGATGACCACCGCGCCGAGCACCTGCACCGGGCTCAACGCCTCCCCCAGCAGCACCCACGCCAGCACGATCGCCGTCACCACCTCCAGGTAGGCCACTCCCCCCGCCACCTGCGGCGACAGGCGCCGGATGGCCGCGACCCCGGTGAAGTAGGCCACCGCCGTGCACACCAGCCCCAGCCACAGGGCCAGCACCCACCCCGGCAGCCGCGCCCCACCCAGCGGCAGCGGCTCGGCCAGTACCGCCCACGGCAGATCCCACGGACCGGCCAGGGCCCCCAGCACCACCGTCGCCACGAGCGCCCCGGAGGCGACCAGCGCCAACGGATCGGTGTCCTCCCCGGCCGCGTCGGAGAGCAGGAGGTACCCGGCCTGCCCGGCGGCCGCTCCCAGAGCCAGGGACACCCCCACAGCGTCCAGGCGCAGACCCGCCCACACCTCCAGCAGAAGCACCAGACCGGCCACGGCCAGCACGACACCCGCCACGGCCCAGGCCGACACCCTCCTGCGGCGCACCAGGCGGAACCACAGCAGCACCAGCACCGGGCCGGTGAACTCCAGGAGCAGAGCCACGCCCACCGGGATACGTGCGACCGCAGCGAAGTACAGCGCCTGCACACCCGCCATGGGGAAGATCCCGTAGCCCAGGACGAGCAGGGGCCTGTGCAGCACCAGCCGCCAGCGTGCCAGGGCGACCGGTGCCAGCGCCAGCGCCGCCCCGGCCATGCGCAGCCACGTCACGTGCAGCGGCTCCATGCCCGCCTCCAGCAGGGGGCGGGCCGCCACACCCGCCCCACCGAAGGCCAGAGCGGAGGCGGCGGCGAAGGCCAGCCCCGGGGTTCGACGACGTACGGGCTGCGCTGCCACGGGGCCTCCGCGTTCGGTGGTACTGGTTCCTGACCCAGCCGAGCGTAGCCCTGGGGCGCGGCGCGCATGGAAAGGGCCCGGCGGGGAGCACACTCCCGCCGGGCCCGCCCCCTGATGGGCGGTTACTGTCCGGTGGCCTCCTCGACCTCGGAGATGAACTGCTCAGCGGCCTCCTCGGGGGTCAGCTCGCCGAAAGCCAGTTGGTCGGTGGTGCGCTTGATGATCTCCACGACGTCACCGGCGCCGATGGGCGGCGGCGGGTTGCCGTCCACGATCGTGCCCTCGATGTCGGCCAGGAAGCCGGCGCTCTGGGCATCGGCCTCGGGCAGCGAACTCAGAATGGACTCGCGCACCTGCAGGTTGGCGGGCAGACCGCGGTCGGCCAGGATCAGGTCGGCCGCCTCCTGGCTGTTGACCAGGAAGTCCACGAACCGCGCGGCCTCCTCCGGGTGGTCGGACTCGGACGAGACGGCGTAGAACATGGCCGGCTTGAAGAACATGCCGGTCCGGTCGGACTCGGTCTCACCCGGGTAGCGCAGCAGCTCCAGGTCGCGTCCGGCCGACCCCGTCAAGCCGCCCAACTGGTTGGTCCAGAAGTGCGCCATCGCACCGCTGTTGGTGGCCAGGACCGACTGGTCGGGGCCGCCGGCCTCGATCTCCACGCTCTGGGAGGCCTCCGGCTGGCCGCCGTTGTCCAGCAACTCCTCGGTGAGCTCGAACCATTCGGTCAGGGTCTCCTTGGAGAAGCCCAGCGACCCGTCCTCGTTGTACAGCTTCTCGCCGTGCTGGCGGGCGAAGATCGAGAAGCCCGTCTCGTTGTAGGCCATGGACTGGGTGCCCACGACCTCGCCGTCGGTGGCCTCGCTGATCTCGGCGGAGATCTCGACGTAGTCCTCCCACGTCCAGGAGTCGTCGTCGGGCATCTCCACACCGGCCTCCTCGAAGGCGGCCGGGTCGGCGACGATCGTGTAGGCGTTGACACCGGTGGCCACACCGACGGTGGCCCCGTCCAGGTCGCCGCTGTTGGCCACCGAGGGGTCGATCTGCGACAGGTCGAGCACGTCGGAGTACTCGCTGAGGTCGGCCAGCGCGCCCCGGTCGCCGTACTCGCGCAGGTAGCGCTCCTCCTGGGTCATGATGTCGGGTGCGTCGCCGGCAGCGGTGCTGGTCGCCAGCCGGTCCCAGTAGGAGGACCAGTCGGTGTAGTCGGCCACGACCTTGATGTCGGGGTTCTCGGCCTCGAACAGGTCGATGACCTCCTGCGTGGTGGCGTGCCGGTCGTCGGCGCCCCACCAGGCGAAGCGCAGTTCGACCACACCGTCCTCGGTCTCACCGCCGCCGCTTCCGCAGGCGGTCGCGGCCATGACGAGGGCGCACGCCCCCGCGGCGACGGGCAGGAGGCGGGAGCGACGGCGGAGGTGTCCGCCGTTGGGGGTTGCTCGCATGTTTTCGGTGTCCCTTCGACTACTTGATTCCGGTGGTGGCGATGCCTTTGACCAGGTATTTCTGTCCGGCGAGGAAGAATCCGAAGACCGGCCCCAGAGCGACCACCGACATCGCCAGCAACGGACCCCAGGAGGTCTGCGACTGGGAGTCGACGAAGGTGCGCAAAGCCACGGGCACGGTGTACATCTCCGGGTCGGTGAGGAAGATCAGTTGGCTGAAGAAGTCGTTCCAGGTCCAGATGAAGGTGAAGATCGCGGTGGTGGCCAGCGCCGGCATGGACAGCGGCAGGATGATCCGCAGGAAGATCCGCACGTGCCCGCACCCGTCGATGCGCGCGGCCTCGTCCAGGTCCTTGGGCAGGCCGCGGATGAACTGCACCATCAGGAAGACGAAGAACCCGTCGGTGGCCAGCAGCTTGGGCACGATCAGCGGCCAGACCGTGTTGATCCAGTCCAGTTCGGCGAACAGGATGTACTGCGGCACGATGATGACGTGGATCGGGAGCATGATCGTCGCGAGCATGATCGCGAAGAACAGCCGCTTGCCGAAGAACTCCAGCCGGGCGAAGGCGTAGGCGGCCATCGAGCACCCGATGAGGTTGCCGATGATCGCCCCGCCCACCACGAGCGCGGAGTTGAGCATGTAGTGGTGGAACGGGTACTGCAGCGCCGTCCAGCCCTCGACGTAGTTGCTCGGGATGAAGGTCTCGGGGATCAGGCCCGGAGCGCGGAAGATCTCCTCGGTGGGCTTGAAGGAGCTGGAGAGCATCCACAGCAGCGGGTAGATCATGACGAACCCGGCCGCGATGAGGCCGACGTGGATGAGCAGCCGCTTGAGGCGTTCGCCGTTGCGGGGTTTTTCAGTCGTCATAGAAGACCCAGTACTTCGAAGCGAAGAAGTTGACCGCGGTGAACCCGCCGATGATGACCAGCAGCAGCCAGGCCATCGCCGAGGCGTAGCCCATGTCGAAGGAGCCGAACCCGCGCTGGTACAGGTAGAGCGTGTAGAAGAGGGTGGAGTCCGAGGGGCCTCCGGTTCCGCTGCTGACGATGAACGCCTGGGTGAAGGTCTGGAAGGCGTTGATGATCTGCAGCACCAGGTTGAAGAAGATGATCGGGGTGAGCATCGGGACCGTGATGTGCCAGAACCTGTGCAGCTTGCTGGCACCGTCCACCGAGGCGGCCTCGTAGTACATCGTGGGGATCTGCCGCAGCCCGGCCAGGAAGATGACCATCGGGGCACCGAAGGTCCACACGTTGAGTACGACGAGCGTGCCGAGCGCGTAGTCGGGGTGGGAGACCCATCCCGGCATGTCCTCGAACCCGAGGAAGCCCAGCAGCAGGTTGATCAGCCCCTCGGCGCCAAAGACCTGCCGCCACAGGATCGCCACCGCGACGCTGCTGCCCAGCAGCGAGGGCAGGTAGTACACCGACCGGTACAGCGGCAGGCCGCGCAGGCCGCGGTCCAGGATCATCGCCAGGGCCAGAGCCAGGGCCAACTGGAGCGGCACCGAGGTGAACACGTAGACGAAGGTGACCTTCAGCGCGCTCAGCAGCCGGTCGTCGCCGAGCATCCGCTCGTAGTTCTCCAAGCCGACCCATGAGTGGTCGCCGATGAGGCTGTAGTCGGTGAAGGAGAAGTACAGGGAGGCCAGCAGCGGGCCCGCGGTGATGAACAGCAGGCCGGCGAACCAGGGGATGAGGAAGCCGTAGGCGGCGAGGTTGTCCTTGCGCGGCCGCTTGCGTGACCGTCGCTGGGGCGGGGCGGTCCCGGCGGAGGACGCGCCGGTGCCCGGTTTCGCCGCGGGCGTGCGTTGCAGCAACGCGCTCATGGTGCCCCACCGCCCGTTGGGCACCGGGACCCGGCGGGGGTCGTGTGCGGGCCTGGGTTCATGGCCGGAGACCGCCAATCTCGATCGGAGGACGGACAGCGCACGCCGTGTGTGGTTGAGAACACGGTGCAGATCAGCGAACACCGCCTTGGTAAGCGCTATCCAGGTACTAGGATGTTCAGTTTCTAGCACCGGGTTAATCGGGTGTCAACGATACATTTCCCCCGATCCGTCCACCAGGGGTACGCATAGGGCTCTCATCAGGGATAACCACATCCCGCCCCGCCTCGGAGAATCCGCCGTGGCCGCCCGGGGGCCAGGGCTGCCGACGCCCCCCGTTCACCTGCGCCCCCTGCTCCCCGTTCAGGCGCTGCACTGACCTCCCCTCTTGTCTCCCAGTCAGGAAAGCGTTTACCATGCTGGGTGTGAACCACACCACCCCACGCAGGTACGCCATCGTCGGCACCGGATCCCGCGCCCGCATGTACACCTGGGCCCTCACCGGCTCCCACCGCGACCACGGACACCTGGTCGCCCTGTGCGACACCAACCGCACCAGGATGGCCGTGCACAACGGCATCGTGGCCGAGGCCGGACTCGAACCCGTCCCCGCCTACGCGGCCGAGGACTTCACCCGCATGCTCACCGAGCAGCGCGTCGACGAGGTCATCGTGTGCACCGTCGACCGCACCCACGCCGACTACGTCGTCGCCGCGCTGGAGGCCGGGGTCGACGCCATCACCGAGAAGCCCATGACCGCCGACCTGGACGGGCTGCGCCGCATCAACGACGCCCAGAAGCGCACCGGGCGCCGCGTCACGGTCGGCTTCAACTACCGCTACAACCCCGTCCACCGCCAGGTGCGCGAGCTGCTGGCCGGCGGCGCCATCGGCGAGGTCGGATCGGTCCACTTCGAGTGGCTGCTGGACCTGCGCCACGGCGCCGACTACTTCCGCCGCTGGCACCGCGACAAGACCCAGTCCGGCGGACTGCTCGTACACAAGGCCAGCCACCACTTCGACCTGGTCAACTGGTGGACCGGGGCCCGCCCCACCGAGGTCTACGCCAAGGGCGGCCTGTTCTTCTACGGCCCCGACAACGCCCGCCGCCACGGCCTGGGCGCCGACTACCGGCGCGGCCACGGCGCCGCGTCCGCCGAAGGCGACCCCTTCGCCCTGCACATGGACGACAGCCCCGACCTGAGCGCCCTCTACCTCCAGGCCGAGCACGAGGACGGCTACCACCGCGACCTCAACGTCTTCGGCCCCGGCATCACCATCGAGGACGACATGTCCGTCATGGTCTCCTACGACACCGGGGTGCGCCTGACCTACCACCTGGTCGCCTACGCTCCCTGGGAGGGCTACCGGATCTCCTTCACCGGCAGCAAGGGCCGCCTGGAACTGGACATGACCGAGTTCGACCACACCTCGCCCCACCAGGACGAGAAGACGCCCGTGCGCGGCATGCCCGCCCCCAAGGACGACACCACCGCCCGCCTGTGGCTGCGCCGCCACTGGCAGGAACCCGAGGAGATCCCCGCCGCTGTCGGCGACGGCCCCCACGGCGGCGGCGACAAGGTCATGCTCACCTCCCTGTTCTCCGGCGCCGACGACGGCATCCGCCCCGACCACACCGACGGCGGCAACGCCCTGCTCACCGGGCTGGCCGCCAACGCCTCCATCGCCACCGGGGCACCCGTCACCGTCGCCGACCTGCTCAGGGGCCAGGCGTGAGCGCACCGACACCCCTGCTGCTGGTCGGCATCCACGGCCACGGCCGCCACCACCTGCGCGCCCTGCACCGGCTCACCGGCACCGGACGGGTCCGCCTGGCCGGCGTCTGCGACCCGACGCCGCCCGCCCCCGGCGACGACCTGGAGGGCCACGGCCTTCTCCCCCACTTCGCCGGCCTGGAAGAGGCGCTGGAGGCCACCGGTGCCCGGGTCACCGTCATCGCCACCCCCATCCACACCCACCTGCCCCTGGCACGCACCGCCCTGGACCACGGATCGCACATCCTGCTGGAGAAGCCCACCACCGCCACCCTGGCCGAGTTCGACCAGCTCAACGCGGCGGCCGAGGCCGCCGGCCCGTCCTGCCAGATCGGCTTCCAGAGCCTGGGCTCACACGCCCTGGCCGCCGTGCGCGCACTGGTCGACTCCGGCACCGTGGGCCGCGTCCTGGGCATCGGCGGCGCCGGCACCTGGAAGCGCACCTCGCACTACTACGACCGCGCGCCCTGGGCCGGACAACGCCGCCTGAACGGACACGACGTCGTCGACGGCGCCCTGACCAACCCCTTCGCGCACGCCGTCGCCACCGCGCTCGACCTGTCCCGGGCCGCGGAGGAACCCGTCCACGACGTGGAGTTGGAACTCTTCCACGCCCACCCCATCCAGAGCGACGACACCTCGTGCTTGCGCGTGCGCACCCCCGACGGGACCCCCGTCACCGTGGCGGTCACCCTGTGCGCGCCCGAGACCACGCCCCCGCGCCTGACCGTGCACGGCGAACACGGTCGCATCGACCTCGACTACACCCTGGACCGGGTCACCGTGCACCGCGACGGCCGCCCGCCCCGAACCACCGAACACGGGCGCACCCCCCTGCTCGACAACCTCCTGGACCACATCGAACACGGCACCCCGCTTCTGGTCCCGCCTACCAGGACCCGCGCGTTCATGCACGTGCTGGAGGCGGTGCGCACCGCACCCGACCCCGTCGCCGTACCGGCCACGCGCCAGCGGGTGCGCGAGACCCCAGAGGGCACCCACCGCGTCATCACCGGCATCACCGACCTGGTCCACCGCAGCGCCCGGCACCTGGCCCTGTTCTCCGAACTCGACCCCGCCTGGTCCCCGACCGCCCTGGAGTCCCACCCGTGACCACCGACCTGTCCCTCGCGGGCACCGCCCTCGCCCGCTGGTGCGAGGGCGCCACCGTCCCCGAACAGCTCTCGCCCCGCCCCTACCTGCACCCGGTGCGCACCCTGGCGGGCACCGCCGTCACCGAGGTCTACCCCGACGACCACCTGCACCACCTCGGTGTCAGCGTCGCCGTCCCCGACGTGTCCGGCACCAGCTTCTGGGGCGGGCGCACCTTCACCCCCGACCGCGGCTCGGTCCTGCTCGACAACCACGGCCGCCAGCGCCACCTGTCCTGGGCCGTGCACGAGGACGACCACCGCGTCGAACTGCTGTCCTGGACCGTCCCCGACGGCAGCGAACTCCTGCGCGAGGAGCGCACCACCCGCGCACTGCCCATGGACGGACACACCTGGGCACTGGAGGTGGACGTGCACCTGACCAACACCAGCGGCCGCGACCTCAGCATCGGCAGCCCCGCCACCAACGGGCGGCCGGGCGCCGGCTACGGCGGCCTGTTCTGGCGCGCCCCCATCTCCCCCGCGCCGCCCGTCTGCACCGGACCCGACGGCGCCGAGGGCGAGGAGGACCTGCACGGGTCGAGCGCCCGGTGGCTGTCCATGGCCGGCACCACCGCCGACGGCACCCCCTGGACCCTGGTACACACCCAGCCCGGCGACCACGTCGACCCGTGGTTCCTGCGCGCCCGGGAGTATCCCGGTACCGGCCCCGCCCTGGCCTGGGAGGCTCGCCTGCCCCTGCCCCGCGGCGGCACCCTGCGCCGGATCCTGCGGACCGCCGTCCACGACGGCCGCGCCGAGAACCCCCGGGAACTGGCCGAGCGCACCCTCGCCCTGCGCTGAACTCCCACCCCACCGACCCAGGAAGGCAGCGCCCATGCGCGTCCTCGTCACCGGCGGCTCCGGAAGGCTCGGCCGCAGCGTCGTGGCCACCCTGGCCGCACGCGGCCACCATGTCACCTCCGTGGACACCGCGCCCCCGCACTCGGCCGACACCGACGGGATCGTCGCCGACCTGCTCGACGACACCGCACGCGAGGAGGTGTTCACCCGCACCCGCCCCGAGGCCGTCGTCCACCTGGCGGGGATCGCGGTGCCCTTCGCCCGCCCCGACCTGGAGACCCTGTCGGTCAACACCCGCCTGGCCTGGGCCGTGCTCTCGGCCGCCGCCGCCCACGGCGCACACTCGGCGACCGCCGCCTCCAGCCCCACCGTCTACGGCTACAACACCCCCTCCTGGAAGCCCCGCTACCTGCCGCTGGACGAGGACCACCCGGTCGCCCCCTGGAACGCCTACGGCCTGAGCAAGGCCATCATCGAGGACACCGCGCGCGCCGTGGCCCGCACCACCGACACCTGCACGATCTCCTGCGTGCGCCCCGGCTACGTGGTCGCACCCGAGGAGTGGCAGGGCGCCCCCACCCAGCTCGGCCACACCATGGCCGAGCGCGTGGCCGACCCCGCCCTGGCGGCCACGTCCCTGTTCAACTACGTCGACGCCCGCGACGCCGCCGAACTGTTCGCCCTCGTGGTGGAGAACCCCGGCACCGTCCCCACCGGCCAGGTGCTCAACGCCATGGCCCCCGACCCCCTCGCTCCCGGCCCCGTCGACACGCTCCTGCCCGAGCACCACCCCACGACCGGCGAGAGCGCCCACACCCTCGCCGACGGCCGTGCCGTGTTCTCCTCCGAACGGGCGCGCACCCTGCTGGGGTGGGAACCCGCCCGCACCTGGCGCACACAACTGCCCCCCGAACAGCACCCCTCCGCCGAACGGCACTGACCAGCGGACGCTCTCCGCTACGCTACAGAGAGGAAAGTGTTTTCCGCCGTGGTGCGTAGTAAGAGGGGAAGCGGTGTGGGGGCCGGTTACGTCACTCTGGAACAGGTCGCCGAGCACGCCGGGGTGTCCCTGGCCACGGCCTCGCGCGTGATCAACGGCAGCACCCGCCAGGTGAGCGAACGCCTGCGCGAGAAGGTGACCGCCAGTGCCCGGGAACTGGGCTACCTGGCCAACGCCTCCGCGCAGACCCTGGCGCGCAACAGCAGCTCACTGGTCGGGCTGATCGTCCATGACATCTCCGACCCCTACTTCTCCTCCATCGCCTCCGGCGTCACCCAGCACACCGAGGAGCGGGACCTGGTCCTGGTGCTGGGCACCACCAGCCGCTCCCATCACAGGGAGAGCCGCCTCCTGGCGACCCTGCGCGCCCACCGGGCCCGCGCGGTGGTGCTGGTGGGCTCGCGCACCACCGACGAGGAGGCCAACAAGCGCCTGGCCAAGGAGATCGACGTGTTCCGCGGCCAGGGCGGCCGAGTGGCGTGCGTGTCCCAGCCCGGCCTGCCCGCCGACACCGTCAGCCCCGACAACCACGCTGGAGCGGCCGACCTGGCCCGCCACCTCATCGCCCAGGGCCACCGCGAGTTCGCCATCCTGGCCGGCCCCACCGACCTGAGCACCGCCCGCGAACGCCTGGACGGGTTCCACTCCGCGCTCTCCTCGGCCGGCCTGGGCCTGGCCCACCACAACGTGGTCCACGGCGACTTCACCCGCGACGGCGGCTACGAGTCCACCCGGCGCCTGATGACCATGGGCACCGACGCCACCTGCCTGTTCGCGGTCAACGACGTCATGGCCACCGGGGCGATGGCGGCCCTGCGCGACCTGGGCAAGAGCGTGCCCGGCGACCTGTCGGTGGCCGGGTTCGACGACATCCCCACCCTGCGCGACCTCACCCCCGCCCTGACCACCGTGCGGCTGCCCCTGGAGGAGATGGGGCGGCGGGCCGCCGCACTGGCCCTGGACGGCGAGCCCGCTCAGGAGCCGCAGGTGGTCACCGTCCGGGGCGAGGTCGTCGAGCGCGCCAGCACGGCACCGCCCGCCCGCTGACCGGACGCCGGTCACGCACTGCCCCGGCGGCGGCCCGCCATGCACGGACACACCACCACGCACCCGCCCACGACAGCCCCACCACCGCGCCCATCACCAGGCGCGAGGTCAGCAGGTGCTCGCGCGGGTACAGCATGCCGGTCAGGTAGTGGTCGCTGACGGCCACCGAGCACACACAAACAGGGCCGGAGTACCCCAAAGGCACCCCGGCCCACCGGCCGCACCGCCCAGTGCTAGGGGGAAGCGGACGCGACCGGCGCGAGCGTGTCGGCGAACACCAGGCCGTGGCCGGGCCCGGTGTCGGCACGCACCCGCCCCCGGTGGAACTCCACACCGCTGGGCTCGGCCAACGCGCCCAGCGCGGCCAAGGACGCATGATCGATGTCCTCGACCATCACCACCGAAGGCAGACACAGAGCCAACTGCCCCGACAGCTCCGGCAACAGGTGCGGAGCCACCGGCACACCCCGGCGCGCCACCGACTCCGCGATCCTCACGAACGGTGTGATGCCCCCGACCCGCACCACGTTCGGCTGGGCCACATCACACACCCCCAACTCCACCGCGCGCTCGAACTCCCCGACCGTGCGCAGGTTCTCCCCGATCGCGAACGGCACAGACGTGCGCCCACGCAACCGCACATGCGCCTCCAGGTCCTGCGCGGGCAACGGCTCCTCGATGAAGTGCAGCCCGAACCCCTCCAGCGCCGACAGCGCCCGCGCAGCCGCGGGCACGTCCCAGCGCTGGTTGGCGTCCACCATCAGCACACCGTCGGGACCGATCACCTCCCGCACCGCCCCCACACGCTCCACATCACGCGCCAGGTCGGCCGAACCCACCTTGATCTTGACCGCCGTGTGCCCGGCCGCCACCCACCCCCGCACCTGCTCCACCAGGTCATCGAGGCAGTAGTCCAGGTTCACCCCGCTGCCGTAGGAGGGTACCGACTCCCGGCGCCGCCCCACCGCCTCCACCAGGCTCACCCCGGCCGCACGCGCCCGCAGGTCCCACAGCGCGATGTCGACCCCCGCCAGCGCCATCAGGGTCAGACCGCTGGTCCCCGCCTCACGCAGGTGCCAGTGCAGCTCCTCCCACCGCGCCGGATGCGCCTCCCGGCCCACCAGCGCGGGCGCGATGTCGTCGTTGACCAGCGCCTCCACCGCCCGCGCCCCGATCAGCGGCGTCCAGGACAGCCCCGTACCGACCAGGCCGCCATCGGTGGCCACCCGCACCACCACCACGTCGTTGCGGTCCACACCCCCGTCCCAGGACCGGTGCAGCGGCAACCGGAAGGCACGGGCGGAGACCTCCCTGACGACGAGCACGCTCACCCCTCCCCGACCAGGGCCAGCCCGGTCTCGATGAGCCGCGACAGATGCGCCTCCTCCTCCGCGGTGGGGTCGGTGAACGGCGCCCGCACCCCGCCCGCCGCCACACCGCGTAGCCGCGCACCCGCCTTGACCAGCGACACCGCATACCCCGGCACCCGGTCGCGCAGACGCACCAGCGGCTCGAAGAACTCCCGCACCAGCGTCTCCGCCAGCGGGGAACCCTCATGAACCGCCTTGAAATAGGCGTTGGCCACCTCGGGCACGAACGCGAAGGCCGCTGAGGAGTACAGCGGCACCCCCACCGCGCTGTAGGCGGGAACCGTCAGCTCGGCCGTGGGCAGCCCGTTGAAGAACGTGAAGTCCCCACCCCGCACACCCCGCACCGCGATCACGATCTGGTGCACGAGCCCCAGGTCGCCCACCCCGTCCTTGAGCCCGACCACCGAAGGGATCCGTGCCAGCTCGGCCGCACTGTCGGGGGTGAACACCATCGTGCCGCGCTGGTAGACGATCGTGGGGATCTCCACCGCCGCCACCACCGTGCGCACGTACTCCACCAGCCCCCGCTGCGGAGCACCCACCAGGTAGGGCTGCAGCAGCAGGATCGCATCGGCCCCCTCCTCCTTGGCGGCCCGGGCCTGCTCGATCGCGGTGCCCACACTGCCGCCCGCGCCCGCCACCACCGGAACCCGGCCGTCGGTGACCCGCACCGAGGTGCGCACCACCGCGGCGTGCTCGGCGGCCGACAGGGCGTGCACCTCACCGGTACCGCACGCCGCGAACACCCCGCCCGCGCCGTGCGCCACACCCGAGGCAACGTGCTCGGCCAGCACACCCTCGTCGACCCCTCCACCCGCGTCGAACGGGGTCAGGGGAAAGAACAGGATTCCGTCGAAGTTCATCTCACTCCTCCAAGGGGCCCGAGGGGGCGGGTCCTCCCCGCCCCCTCGGAAGGGCTCACAGGACGTACTGCACATGGCGGCGGGCCAGGGTGGCGATCACGTCGTGACCGTCGGCCCGCCAGATCTGCTCGTTGAAGATCTCCACCTCGATGTCACCGGTGTATCCGGCCTCGTCCACGGCCCGGCGCAGGGAGCGCACGTCGGCGTGGCCGTCCCCCACCATCCCCCGGCCGCGCAGCGTGTCCGCCGGAAGCGGCAGCACCCAGTCACAGGCCTGGAAGGAGGAGATGCGCCCGCCCGCGCCGGCACGGGCGATCTGCTCGTAGACCTGCGGGTCCCACCACACGTGGTAGGCGTCCACCTCCACCCCCACGGCGGCGGCGTCGAAGCGCTCGGCGATGTCCAGGGCTTGGCCCAGCGTGGACAGCACCGCCCGGTCGGCGCAGAACACCGGGTGCAGCGGCTCCAGCGCCAACTGCACCCCGCGTTCGAGCGCGTAGGGCACGAGATCGGCCAGCCGGTCGGCCATGCGCTCGCGCACCCCCGCCAGGTCGCGCTCGCCCTCGGGCAGGCCGCCCACCACCAGCACCAGGCAGGGCGCGCCGAGTTCGGCGGCCTCGTCGATCGCCCGGCGGTTGTCGTCCAGGGCCGCCGCCGCGTCGGGGCCGGTGAGGAAACCGCCCCGGCAATGCGAGGACACCCGCAGCCCCGAGTCGCGCAGCAGGCGCGCGGCCTTGGCCAGCCCCATCTCGGCGACCGGCTCGCGCCACGTGCCGATGGCGGGCAGCCCGGCCCGCAGGCACCCGTCGACGGCCTGGGCGAGGGTCCAGCGCTGGACGGTGGCCTGGTTGAGGGAGAGCCGGGCGAGGGCGGGATCCCCCGGCCCCGGCGTGGGAACCCCGGCGGGGCGGCCCGAGGGCACGTCCACGGGGGAGGGCACGGGGCTCACTGGTCCACCCCCGACACCCGCAGCAGCGCTGCCATCCGTGAGGCCGCCAGATCCGGGTCGCTGAGGACCCCCGCTGCGTCGGCCAGGCGCACGGCCTGGGCCAGGTGCGGCAGGTCGCGGGCGCTGTGCAGGCCCCCCACCATGTGGAACCCCCTCTGGTGTCCGTTGAGCCAGGCCAGGAACGCGATCCCGGTCTTGTAGTAGAACGTGGGCGCGCTGAACAGGTGCCGGGCCAGGGGCACGGTCGGGTCCATCAGCGCCCGGTAGCGGCCGGTGTCGCCCGAGTCCAGCGCGGCCAGCGCACGGGCGGCGGCCGGGGCGATCGCCGCGAAGATCCCCAGCAGGGCGTCGGAGTGGCCCCCTTCGTCGCCCAGGACCAGGTCGGGGTAGTTGAAGTCGTCGCCGGTGTAGAGCCGCACCCCCTCGGGGAGCAGGCGCCGCAGCCGCACCTCCAGCGAGGCGTCCAGCAGCGAGACCTTGATGCCCTCCACGCGGTCGGCGTGCTCGGCGATCAGGGCGGCCACCGGTTCGATCGCCTCGGCCGGGTCGGCGTAGCCCCAGTACCCGGCCAGTGCCGGGTCGAAGGCCGTGCCCAGCCAGTGCAGGATGACCGGCACCTCGGTGCGGCCCAGGAGCTCCCCGTAGACCTTGGCGTAGTCGCCGGGTCCGGAGGCGACGGCGGCCAGGGCCCGCGAGGCCATGAGGATCGGGGTGGCGCCGCTGTCGCGCACGACGTCGAGTTGTTCCCCGTACGCCGTGATAACGCTTTCCAGGCGGGCGTCCGAGGGGTCGAGCTGGTCGGTGCCCACCCCGCACGCCAGGCGCGCTCCGCGCGCGGCGGCCTCGGCCCCGCTCGTGCGGATGAGCCGGGCGGTGGCCTCCCAGTCCAGGCCCATGCCGCGCTGGGCGGTGTCCATGGCCTCGGCCACGCCCATCCCCTGGTCCCACAGGTGGTGGCGGAAGGCCAGGGTGGCCTCCCAGTCCAGGCGGGCCGGCGCTCCCGGCGCATTGGGGGCGAGCGGGTCGGCGACCACGTGCGCGGCAGCGTAGGCGGTCCGGGTGCGGGGCGGGGGCAGGGGGGAGGTGTCGGCGGGGGTGCCGCTGAGGGTGTAGGGCTCCAGGGCGCCCTCGGGGGTGGGCAGGAGCAGGGTGCTCATGGGAGGGCGACCTCCTGCAACTGCACGGTGCGGCCGGTGCGCGCCGACTCCAGCCCGGCCTCGGCCATCTGCAGGCCGCGCGCTCCGGCGAGGAGGTCGTGGGGGAAGGGGGCCCCGAGGGCCACGTGCCGGAGGAAGGCCTCCCACTGGGCGCGGAACCCGTTGGGGAACTCGGCGTTGTCGGGCACCCGGGTCCACTGGCCGCGGTAGTCGTTCGGGTCGCCGATGTCGGGGTTCCACACCGCCTTGGGGGTGGCCGACCGGTGCTGGACCCGGCAGGTGAGCAGTCCGGCGACGGCGCTGCCGTGGGTGCCGTCGACCTGGAACTCCACGAGTTCGTCGCGGTCCACGCGCACGTTCCAGGAGGAGTTGATCTGGGCGATGACGCCGCCGTCGAGTTCGAAGATGCCGTAGGCGGAGTCGTCGGCGGTGGCGTCGTAGCGCGTGCCCTGCTCGTCCCAACGGTGGGGGACGTGGGTGGCGACCTTGGCGGTGACGGCCCGCACCTGCCCGAAGAGGTGCTCCAGGATGTAGTGCCAGTGCGGGAACATGTCCAGCACCATGCCGCCGCCCTCCTCGGCGCGGTAGTTCCAGCTGGGGCGCTGCCCGGGCTGCCAGTCCCCCTCGAAGACCCAGTAGCCGAACTCGCCGCGGATCGACAGCACCCGACCGAAGAAGCCGGAGTCGATCAGGCGGCGCAGCTTGAGGATGCCGGGCAGGAACAGCTTGTCCTGCACGACGCCGTGCCGCACCCCGGCCTCCTGGGCGAGCTTGGCCAGTTCCAGGGCCGAGGCCAGGGTGTCGGCGGTGGGCTTTTCGACGTAGACGTGCTTGCCCGCGGCGATGGCGGTGCGCACGGCGGCCTCGCGGGCGTGCGTGATCTGGGAGTCGAAGTAGATCGACACGTCCTCGTCGGCCAGGACCGCCTCCAGGTCGGTCGAGTAGCGCTCGATGCCGTGGCGTTCGGCGATCTCGCGGAGCTTGTGTTCGGAGCGCCCGACCAGGATCGGTTCGGGGATGATCCGGGAGCCGTCGGGCAGGCGCAGGCCGCCCTCCTCGCGAATGGCCAGGATCGAGCGGGTCAGGTGCTGCCTGTACCCCATGCGTCCGGTGACGCCGTTCATGGCCACACCCAACACGTGATCACCCATGGGTGGATACCACCTTTCCGTGTGAAAGCGCTTTCCAGACTACGGCAAACCACCCTCCCAACACCAGTGGGATCGCGGAGGTCCGTCCCTCCCCTGGTCGGAGGGGTACCGGGGCGCCCCCTTCAACGGGTTCCCCGCTGTCGGCTACCGTCGGCAGGGTGAGCAACCAGGAGTCCCGCCCCGGCGAACAGCGGATCTGCACGGCCCGGCCCGTCCCTGAACCGCCCGCTGCCGAACTGCTCGCGCCGCGGCGGGTCCCGCTGGGCGGACCCCGTGCGATGCCGGTCCTGCGGTCGCTTCCCGATAGGCGTCGCCGCATGATCGGCGCGTGGTGCTTCGCCGACGTCTTCGGCCCCGCCGACGTGTCCGAGGGGGAGGGGATGCAGGTCCCCCCGCACCCCCATATCGGCCTGCAGACCGTCACTTGGCTGGTCCGGGGCGCGGTCCGCCACCGCGACGGCCTGGGCTCGGACCGGGTGGTCCGCCCGGGACGGCTGGGCCTCATGGCCGCGGGCCGGGGCATCGCCCACTCCGAGCGCTCTCCGGTGGGGCGGCCGCCGGTCCTGCACGGGGCGCAAATGTGGGTGGCGCTGCCCGAGGCCGAACGCCACGGCCCGCCCCGCTTCGAGTACCACGACGACCTGCCCGTGTTCACCCTGCCCGGTGCCCGGGTGACCGTCCTGGCCGGGCAGGTTCACGGGCACCGCTCCCCCGCCCGCACCCACACCCCGCTCATGGGCGCCGAGGTCGTCCTGGCGGCCGGGGCCACCGCACCTTTGGCGTTGCGCGGGGATTTCGAGCACGGCGTGCTGGCACTGGACGCCCCGCTGCGGGTACTCGGCCACCAGGTGGAGGCCGGGGCGCTGCTGTACCTGGGCCCGGGGCGCGAAGAGGTCGTCCTGAGGACCGACCGCGACGCCCGCCTGCTGGTGATCGGAGGGACCCCCTTCGCCGAGGACCTGCTGATGTGGTGGAACCTCGTGGGCCGCGACCACGACGAGATCGTCGCGGCCCGCGCCGACTGGGAGCGGGCCCGCACCGAGGGGGACGCCCGCTTCGCCCCCGTGGCCGGGGACACCGGCCCCGCGCTGCCGGCCCCGGAACTGCCGGGCGTCCGGCTGCGACCCCGTCCGCCCTGAGCCGCGCACGCCACGCGCGCCGCCCGGATCGACCAAAGACGTCTCCCATACCTGTCTCGTCCCGTGTGTCGCCGACGGCGAGCCTCGACAAAACGCCTATAGAAGCCCGAAGATCCGAGACGTGAAGGCGAGTGGATCCCCTCATCCGCGCTCCTGTGCCCACACCCTGCTAGCGTTCGCCTTGCGAACGACGGGATGGATTCGGGAGGCCTGAACATGGTCCAACACACGCGCGAGCAGTGGGGGACGCGCGCGGGCTTCCTGATGGCGGCCATCGGGTCCGCCGTCGGGCTGGGTAACATCTGGCGCTTCCCCTACATCGCCTACGACAACGGGGGCGGCGCCTTCCTGGTGCCCTACCTCGTCGCCCTGCTCACCGCCGGGATCCCCCTGCTGATCCTGGAGTACGCGGTCGGGCACCGGTTCCGCTCCTCACCACCGCTGGCCTACCGGCGGCTGTGGCGCCCGGCCGAGGCGATCGGCTGGTGGCAGGTGGCGATCTGCTTCGTGATCGCGGTCTACTACGCCGTGATCATCGCCTGGGCCATCCGCTACACCTTCTTCTCCGTGGGGCAGCGGTGGGGCGAGGACCCCGACGCCTTCTTCTTCGGGACCTTCCTCCAGGTCGGCGAGGAGCCCGGCATGGTCTCCGGCTACGTCGCCGGGGTGGCCTGGCCCCTGATCGCGGTGTGGGCCGTGGTGCTGGCCGTCCTGGCGCTGGGCATCCGCAACGGCGTGGAGAAGGCCAACCGGGTCTTCATCCCGCTGCTGGTCGCCCTGTTCCTGATCCTGGTCGCCCAGGCCCTCACCCTCGACGGCGCCGCCACGGGGCTCAACGCGCTGTTCACCCCCGACTGGGGCGCCATGGCCGACGGCGGGGTGTGGATCGCCGCCTACGGGCAGATCTTCTTCTCCCTGTCGGTGGGCTTCGGGATCATGGTCACCTACGCCTCCTACCTGCGCTCCAGGACCGACCTGACCGGGTCCGGCCTGGTCGCCGGGTTCGCCAACAGCTCCTTCGAGATCCTGGCCGGCATCGGCGTGTTCGCCGCGCTGGGCTTCATGGCCACCAGGACCGGCACCGCCGTGGACGAGGTCGCCACCTCCGGGCTGGGGCTGGCCTTCGTCGCCTTCCCCCAGATCGTCTCCAGCCTGCCTGTGGGCGCCGACCTGTTCGGCGTGCTGTTCTTCGCCTCACTGGTGGTGGCCGGGCTCAGCTCACTCATCAGCATCGTGCAGGTCATCGTCTCGGCCGTGCACGACCGCACCGGGCTGGGCCGTGTCCCCACCGTCCTGCTGGTGGGCGGCGCCACCGCGCTCGCCTCGATCCTGCTGTTCCCCACCCACGGGGGCCTGTTCTTCCTCGACGTGTTCGACCACTTCATCAATCAGTACGGCATCGCCCTGGCCGCCCTCGTGCTGATCGTGGCCGTGGCCTGGATCGCCCGCAGACTGCCGATGCTCCAGCGCCACGTCGACGCCGTGTCCTCGGTCAAGCTGGGCCTGTGGTGGCGCCTGACCCTGGGCGTGCTCACACCGGTGCTGCTGGGGCTGATGATGTGGGACAGCCTGCGCGCCGAACTGGCCCAGAACTACGGCGACTACCCCACCGGCTTCCTGCTCGCCGCGGGCTGGGGTGTGGCCGTCGGAGCCATCGTCTTCGGCGTGGTCGTCTCGCTCGTGCCCTGGCGGACCGCCGACGCACTCGCGGCCCGGGACTCCGAGGCCGCCTCGCACAGCACGAAAGGGGAGCGGTGATGTCCACCAGCGCCGTCGTCATGATGGCCGTCGCCATCGTCCTGGTCTGGGGCGGCCTGCTCGCGGCCGTGCTCAACCTGCACCGCAACCCCGAGGAGCCCGAGCACCGGGACTAAGGCGCAAGGTGTGTGCGGGGGCACCCCCCGCACACACCCCTTTCCCGCCTACGGTCCGTCCCCGACCGGTACCCTCCTGGGGACCCCGTCTTCCAAGGAGCCCCGTGCCAGCGACCCGGTACCTCTACCTTGCCCGACACGCGCACGCCGACCCCGAGACCGGCGACCTGACCCCCGAGGGTCGTCGCCAGGCCGAGCAGTTGGGGCGGCGTCTGCGCGCACTCAAACCCGACACGCTCCACCACGGCCCCCTGCCCCGTGCGTCCCAGACCGCGCGCACGGTCGCCGAACACCTGCCCGGTGTGCTGTCGCAGTCCGTCCCCGAGGCCGGCGACTACGTCCCCCACGTGCCCACCCGTGCGGAGCTGCCCGACGAGTACGCCGACCGGGTGCTGGCCTTCCTCGAAGGGCGCCCCGCCTCCGAACTCGACGCCGGGCCCGACCTGGCCCGCCGGGCACTGGACCGGTTCACCGGCCCCACCGACGACACCGATACCCACGACGTGGTCATCACCCACGCCTACCTGGTGGCGTGGGTGGCCAGCCTGGCGCTGGGCACCCCCTCCTGGAAGTGGGTGGACCTGGCGCCGGCGAACGCGGCGCTGACCGTCATCCGCTACAGCCCGCGCCGCTTCCCCACCGTGCTGACCTACAACGAGGTCTCCCACCTGGACCCCGACCTGCGCTGGACCGGCTTCCCGGACGAGCTGCAGATCTGAGGCCCTCAGGCGAACAGTTCCCGGGGGTCGGCGTCGGCGCACTCGCTGATGCGTCGGCGCTCCGCCTCGGACAGGACGACGCCGCGGCGGTCCAAGACCTTGAGCAGGACCCGGGCCTCACCCTCCAGCAGACCCTGCTCGACCCCTTCCTGGACGTAGCGTTCGGTGAACGCACTCGAATACCGGTACGTGTCGGTCGCCATGATCTCCTCCACCCTGCGACGGGAATCCTCGTCCAACAGCGTCAGCGTGTACTGAGTGTAGTCGGCGGCGGTCGCCTCATCGAGGGAGGCGAAGCCCTCCAGGAGGGCTTTGAGGGCGCCCGGGGCCTGCGGGTCCGCCGTCGCGTCCAGGATCGCCATCAGGGGCGACCGGGTGACCTCGCGCGGGTCGGTGAAGGCGCTCAGGCGGCCCGGCCCCAGGACGAGGGAGCGAAACAGGTGCCGCGGGCCCACCCGGAGGTCCGCGTCGAAACGGTCCGCGGTCGACTGCTTCGGGCACACGGCCAGGACCGCGGCCTCGCACGCGTGGACGTCGGCCACCGACCCCGCGTCATGCGCCCACCTGCGGAACTTGTACTCGCGGTACTCGTTCTGCACCTCGACGATCACCATCCGCGTGTGCCCGTGGTCCTCCAGCACCGCGTTGACGGCACTGTCGAGCAGTGCGACGACCGCGTCGGCTCTGCGCTCCACGGGGACCGCCTCTCCCGGGTCGGCGCACTGCAGCACCGCCTGGTCGTATACGGGGACCTCCACACCCAGGTGTTCGGATAGCAGACGGGGAGCCAGTTCGGGGCACTCCTGGAAGAGCCGCACCCGAACCTCGTGCTCAGCGGAAACAGGAATGTACGCAAAGCTATCGGAACGGGACCGTGCGTCTGGGTGGTTTCCCCCATCCCGTATCAAGCGGGCACCCGCCCCAGGGCCCGCACATCCCCCTGCGCCGGGTGTAGGCACCGAAGCCGACCTGCGTCGATCACCCGTGCGGACCTCTGGAACACTGGTCTGCCATGGGAAAGATCTACGACGCCATCGACGACCGACTCGCGCGTTTCCTCCTCGACCAGCCGGTGTTCTTCGTGGGCACCGCACCGCTGGACGCCGACGGACACGTCAACGTCTCCCCCAAGGGCATGAGCGGGACCTTCGCGGTCCTCGGTGAGCGCCGGGCGGCCTACCTCGACTACAGCGGATCGGGGGTGGAGACCATCTCCCACCTGCGCGAGAACGGACGCATCGTGCTCATGTTCTGCGCCTTCGACGGGCCGCCCAAGATCGTGCGCCTGCACGGGCGCGGACGCACCGTGCTCGCCTCGGACCCCGAGTTCACCGAACTGCGCCCGTACTTTCCCAAGGAGCGCACGGCCGGGCAGCGCTCGATCATCGTGGTCGACGTGGAGCGCATCTCCGACTCGTGCGGATTCGCCGTCCCCCTGATGGAGCTGCAAGGGGACCGCGACCTGCTGGACCGCCTCCAAGAGCGCAACGGGGGCGGGGTCCCCAGCCCCACCAGTATCGACGGGCTGCCCACCGTCGCGGCCACCGACTGATCGGCCTGGTCGGCCCATGACCGGGCCGTGCCATCCTGGACCAATGCAACGGGCCACCGTGGATCTGCGCTTCGCACCCGAACTGCGGTTCTTCCTCCCGCCGCGCCACCGGCACGGCACCGTCCGCGCCGACCACGACGGAACCGCCTCCCTGGGCCACGTCGTGCAGTCCCTGGGCGTGCCCCTGACCGAGGTCGGCGGCCTGTACACCGGCGGCGACCGCCTCCCCCTCGCCCACCGGCCCCGCCCCGGGCAGAGGGTCGAGGTGGCTGCCGCCGCGCGCCCCCAGGCGCTCCCACCCCGATTCCACCCGCCCCGCTTCCTGCTGGACGTGCACCTGGGCACCCTGGCCCGCCGCATGCGCCTGCTCGGCATCGACACCGCCTACGACAACGACCGCGACGACCCCTCCCTGCTCGCCCAGGCCAACGCCGAGCACCGCGTCCTGCTCACCCGCGACCGCGGCCTACTGCTGCGCCGAGCCCTGCGCGCCGGAGCCCACGTCCGCAGCCACCGCCCCGACGAGCAGCTCGACGACGTCCTGGAGCGCTTCGCCCCACCCCTGGCGCCCTGGACCCGGTGCGTGCACTGCAACGGCCCGCTCGCCCCCGTGGCCAAGGAGGAGGTCGCCGAACGGATCCCCGCCGGCACCCGCGCCACCTACGACACGTTCGCGCGCTGCCAGGTGTGCCGGAGCGTGTTCTGGCCCGGAGCCCACCACGACGAACTCACCCGGATCGTGGCCCGGGCCGCCGCACCTCGTACCCGGCCCTGACCGGGCCCAGATCGCACGCACCCGAACCCGTGGCCTTCCACAGCCCCGACCGGAGTGGGCCGCGAACGGTCGGGTGCGGGCGGGGCGGGTATCCCTAACGTCGGTGGTGACCAAGGGAGGCGACACCGTGCTGGAGAGGCTGAACCGGGCCCTGGAGCAGATCGAGGCCGACCCCGGGGCACCGCTGGACACGGAGCGGATGGCGCGCACAGCGCTCACCTCCGAATACCACCTGCGCCGACTGTTCTCCGCGCTGTCGGGGATGGCGCTGTCGGAGTACGTGCGTCGGCGCAGGCTCACCCTGGCCGGAGCCGAAGTGGTCGATGGCCGCCGCGGCCTGCTCGACATCGCGGTGTCCTACGGCTACGGCTCGCACGAGGCCTTCGCCCGGGCCTTTCGCGCCCAGCACGGCGTAGGCCCCGCCGAGGCCCGGCGGACCGGCGCGGTGCTCACCTCCCAGCCCCAGATGAGGTTCCGCCTGACCATCGAAGGGAGCACCGCCGTGCGCTACCGCATCGTCGACAAGGAGGCCTTCCGCCTCGTCGGCCCCCGCGCCCGCGTCCGACTCGTCCACGAGGGGGACAACCCCGACATCGGCGCGTTCGTCCGGAGCATCGACCCGGCCACCACGGAACGGGTGGAACGGCTCTCCGACCAGGAGCCCCGCGGCGTCCTGGCCGCCACCGCCGACGTCGCCCCCGGCTACGAGGAGGGCAGCGAACTGGACTACCACCACGCGGCGGCCACCTCCGCCCCCGCACCCGAGGGCATGGACTGCCTGGAGGTGGAGGCCGGAGCGTGGGCGGTCTTCCCCCGATCCGGCCCCACCGGGGCCTTCCCACAGGCCCTGCAGCGCCTGTGGGCCGACGCCTTCGCCCACTGGTTCCCCTCCCAGCCGTCCTATCGGATGCGGCCGGGGCCCAGCCTGCTGCGGGTGGAGTACACGGCCGACCGCACCAGTGCCGAGGCCCAGCTGTGGCTGCCGGTCGAGAGGGTGTGAGGGGCGGGCCCGCCGGTGCCGTGGCCGCGCATCCGCGCGGCCACGGCACACCCGCTCAGACCAGGGCGTGCCCGTAGGAGAGCGAGAGCGCCTCCAGGTCGGGCTTGCCGTAGCGGGCGACCATCGCCTCGAACCGGGCCTGCTTGTCGGCGCCGAATCGGCGGACCCTGCGCGCGTAGGAGGCGGCCGAGACGAACACCGGCGGGCTGCTCTTGCTGTGGAACTTGTCGGCGTACATCACCACCTCCTCCTCGGCCGATCCGGCCGTGTAGTCGTCCTCGGGGATCGGCAGCCCCTGCGAGCGCACGTCGGCGCGGGTGATGCCCACCCCCGTGTGGCAGGAGCAGAACCGGCACAGCGCCTCGCCGAACCCCCGCGCGCGCAGCGCCTCGTGGCCGAGCACACCGTGGCGCACGTAGTGCGCCCCGTCGAGCGCCCCCGAGGCGTCCATCAGCCGGTACACGCCGATGTCGTGGAGCAGGCTTCCGGCCCGCACCAGCTCCAGGTCCACGTCGAGCCCGCCGCGCTCGACGAGCCGCTCGGCGATCTGGCACACGATCCGGCAGTGCGTGTGGACGAGGTCGAACGCCGCACGGGTGGGCGCGAGCTCGGCGTGCAGCGCACGGATCTCCTGGTCCGTCGGAATCGGCATACCCGGACTCTACGGGGGCTCGGGGACCGCTCCGGCCGCCGCCCCCTCAGCGCGCGGGTGAGGAGCGGTGAGCCTGCGGGGTGCGCCTGGCGAACCGGGGGGCTCGCTCGGAGCGCACCCCCACGCCCACCAGGTAGGCGGGTACCGCCGACAGCCGGGGCACCGCCCGGACCAGGGCCACCAGCGGTTTGGGTGGGCTGGGTCGCCGGCCCTGCAGGATGGGGCCCACGATCTGCCGGTGCAGCACCTGCTGCAGTCCCTGCACGAGGACGGTGGGCAGGCCGCGGCGGCGGCGCACGGCGGCCAGGTCCCGTCCGGTGGGGCGTCGGCGCCGGAGTGGGCCGGCCAGCAGCCGCGCGGTGGCCACGGCGTCCTGGACGGCCAGGTTGATGCCGACCCCGCCCAGGGGGGACATGGCGTGCGCGGCGTCGCCGATACACAGCAGGCCGTCGGTGTGCCAGCGGCGCAGGCGGTTCAGCCGCACGTCCAGGTGTTTGACGTCGTCCATGGAGGCCACCTGGTCGATGGTGTCGGCCAGTTCGGGTGCCAGTGTGACCACTTCGCGGCGGAAGGCCTCGATACCGCGCGAGCGCAGGTCGGAGTCGGTGCCCTTGCGGCCCAGGTAGGCGATCTGGACGTAGCCCTCGCGTGGGATGACGACCATGATCCTGCCCAGGCCGGTCCTGGGAGTGAGGGAGGGCAGGACGGAGTCCTCGACGGGGACCTTGAACCACCAGGCGTCGAAGTCCACACCGAGTTCGCGCACGGGCAGGCCGGAGGTGCGCCGGGCCATCGACCAGCGGCCGTCACAGGCCACGGTCAGGTCGGCGCGCAGTTCGCCGTCCCCGTCGGGGCCGCTGTAGCGCACGCCCGCCACGCGGCCCTGCTCGTGGAGCAGGCCGGTGGCCTCGGTGCGCATGCGCAGGGTGAAGGCGGGTTCGTCCCGGCCGGCCTCGGCGAGCAGGTTGAGCAGGTCCCACTGGGGGACCATGGCGATGTAGGGGTGGGCCAGGCGGCGCAGCCGGGTGAAGTCGCCGAAGACGACCCGTTCTTTCTCGACGTCGAAGGCGATCTTCTCGATCCTGCTCTGGGGCAGGGCGGCGAACCTCTCGCCCAGGCCCAGTTCGTCCAGCAGGTCGAGTGTGCTGGGGTGCACGGTGTCGCCGCGGAAGTCGCGCAGGAAGTCGGCGTGCTTCTCCAGCACGGTGACCTCCACGCCGGCGCGGGCCAGCAGCAGGCCCAGCACCATACCGGCGGGTCCGCCGCCGATGATCGCGCAGGTGGTCGTCTCGTTCATGGTGGCTCCGTCCTTGGAACACGACCCGATCTATCTCCACAAGCGTAGAATTCTACGCTTGTGGATGTCAACGCCTGTGGAATTTTCTGCGGGGCCACGGGGGCGGCCCCGCGCCGGTGGGATACCCGGTACCTGGAGGGATGTAGAATTCCACGCACAGGGAATTGGGGGGGAGGGTGCCATGGCCACCACCGAACCGCGGCGCGCGAACCAGCGGCCCGGCGGACGCAGACCGGGCCGCAGCGGCACCAGGGAGGCCATCCTGGCCGCCGCGCGCGAACAGTTCGCCGCCAAGGGCTACACCGGCACCACCTTCCGCGGCATCGCCGCCCAGGCCGGGGTCGACCCCGCACTGGTCCGCCACTTCTACGGCACCAAGGACCAGCTCTTCGCCGCCACCATGCACATCCCCTCCCAGGTCTTCGGAGACGTGGAGAGGGTCCTGCTCACCGGCGGCCCCCACGGACTGGGCGAGCGCCTGGCCCGCACCTACCTGGGTCTGTGGGAGGACCCCGCCACGGCCGCCCCGCTCGCCGCGCTGGTGCGCACCGCCCTGACCACCGACCAGGGCGCCGACCTGCTCAGGAACTTCCTCCAGGGGCGCCTGCTGGAGAAGGTCACCCCCGCGCTGGACCAGGACCGGCCCCGGTTGCGCGCCGAACTGGCCGTCTCCCACCTGATCGGCACGGCCCTGGCCCGCTACGTCCTGCGGGTCGAACCGATCGCCTCACTGGAGACCGACGAACTCGTGGCAGTCCTGGCCCCCACCCTCCAGCGCTACCTCACCGGCACGATCTGATCCGGCGCCGGTCAGGCGCGCAGGAACCGCCCCACCGCCTCCGTCTGCCCCAGGACCGCGTGCCCCACCCCGGGCAGCAGCACCGCCTCGGCGTCGGGAAAGTGCGCACGCACCCGCCGCAGCGTTTCGCGGGGGTCGATCATGGCGTCGCGCTCACCCACGAGCACCTGCACCGGCACGGACAGGCCCGCCAACTCCCGGTCGGAGAAGACCGGGAGCCGCTCCGTGCGCGGCCGGAAGCAGGAGAAGACCTCCACCGTGAAGTCCAGTGCCTCCCGGTGCTCGGGCGCGCCCAGGCCCGCCACATGCGCCGCCGAACGGCGCAGACCGCGCCGACCGAACAACCGCCACACCAAGAACCGGGGCAGCCACTTCGCCGTCGTCTGCCTGCCGATACCGGCCGGGCACAGCAGCGCCAGCCGCTCCACCCGCTCCGGGCGGCGCACCGCGTAGTCCAGCGCCGTCCACCCGCCCAGCGACAGGCCCACGAACGCCGCGCGCTCCACACCCAGGCCCTCCAGGACGTCGTCCAGCCACAGGGCCGGCGCCTCCGAGCCCAGCACCGGCCGCGAGGGCGCGCTCAGCCCCGCCTCACCCACCAGGTCGACGGCGTACACGCGCCGGTCCCGGGACCACTGGGCGACGTCGCCTCCCCACGTCGCGGAGTTGGCGCCCGACCCGTGCAGCAGCACCACCGGCGCGGCTCCGCTCGGCCCGCAGGCCAGCACGAACGTCTCCCCCTCCCGGGTGGGCACGCGCAGGTGCTCGGCCGGCACCGGCCACCTCTCCAGCATCCGGCCGTACAGCGCCAGGACCCGCTCGCGGCCCGCCTCGGACGAGTAGATCCCCTTCACGCACCCACCAGCCCCTCGATGTACTCCAGCATGCGCGCGGTGTCGGCCAGGGAACCCATGAGGACGACCTTCATCCGCGCCCGGGCCGGGTCGTAGACCGCCTGCACCCGCAACGGCTCCTCCTGCGGCCCCCGCCCGGTGGCCGAGGCGGTCACCAGGGTGGTCAGGCGGTGGGCCGTATCGGGCGGGAGGGCGTCGACCTCCACGATCGCCGAGACCTCGCTGCGCCGCTCGCGCCGCACGCTCTCCCCCACCGGCGGGGGCACCGGGCGGCCGGTGAAGGCCTCCAGGTCCTCCTGCGTGATCCGGTACTGCTTGCCGATGCGCACGGCGGTGAGCCGCCCGTCGCGTACGTAGTTGCGGACGGTGCGCGCGTGCAGCCCCAGGTGCTCGGCGACCTCGTCCACAGAATAGAGCCGTTCTTTCATGCAAAAGACTCTATATTCCTCAAACTTCTATGACAACAGAGTACTTTGAGGAAAACAGGGGGGATGCGGGTGACCTCGCGCACCCTCACGCCACCGGGAAGGGCACACCCCGCTCCCGCTCCGGACGCGCACCGAGGATCCGCCGCTCGCCCTCACCGATCAGCACATCGTTGATGCTCGCCTCACGGCGCCGCATCAGCCCGCCACCGTCGAACTCCCACAACTCGTTGCCGTAACTGCGCCACCACCGGCCCTGCCCATCGCGGCTCTCGTACTGGAAGCGCACCGCGATCCGATCCGCCCCGAACGCCCACAGCTCCTTGCGCAGCGCGTAGTCCAGCTCGCGCTCCCACTTGCGGGCCAGGAACTCCTCGATCTCGGCCCGGCCGGTGACGAACACACCGCGGTTGCGCCACACCGAATCGGGCGTGTACGCCAGCGCCACCCGCGCCGGGTCACGGGTGTTCCAGGCGTCCTCGGCCGCCTGGACCTTGGCTCGGGCACTCTCCTCTGCGAAGGGCGGAACGGGCGGACGGACCATGGCGATCTCTCCTCTGGCTGCGGCGGTATCCCGACAGAGGCCATCGTGCCCGCCCCACCGGCCCCGCGCCCCGTCCCGAAAGACAGCCACCCCACACATCCGGACACCCCGACCCGGTACAGTCCCCCCCATGCCGCCGAGGAACATCGCCGTCCTGGCCTATGACCGGGTGCGCCTGCTCGACGTCACCGCACCACTGGAGGTCCTCAGCACCGCCACCCGCCTGGGCGCCGACTACACCCTCACCCTGTGCTCCCCCGACGGCGGGCCCGTCACCACCGCCTCCGGCACCCGCCTGATGGTCGACGCGCCCGCCACCGGCATAAGCACCGTCCACACCCTCATCATCCCCGGAGCCCCCGACCTGCCGCTGCACCCCAGCCCGGACGGACTCCCCGCCGCCCTCAACGCCCTCGCCAACGGCGCCACCCGCATCGCCTCCGTGTGCACCGGTGCCTTCGCCCTGGCCCGCGCCGGACTGCTCGACCAGCGCCGCGCCACCACCCACTGGCGCCACACCGCGCTCCTGGCCCGCCTCCACCCCCGTGTCCGGGTCGAGCCCGACGCCATCTACGTGCGCGACGGCCACCTGCTCACCTCGGCGGGCGTCAGCGCCGGAATCGACCTGTCCCTGGCCCTGGTGGAAGAGGACCACGGCCCCCACCTGGCCCGGGCCACCGCCCGCGACCTGGTCGTCTTCCTCCAGCGCCCCGGAGGCCAGTCCCAGTTCTCCGTCCCCGCACGCACCCCGCCGGCCACCGACGGCCGACTGCGCACCGCGCTGGAGGCGATCGCCGCCGACCCGGCCGCCGACCACTCCGCACCCCGCCTGGCAGCCCTGGCCGGGATGAGCCCACGGCACCTGACCCGGCTCTTCGGCGCCCATCTCGGCCGCACCCCCGCCGCCCACGTCGAGGCCGTCCGGCTCGAAGCCGCACGCGCCCTGCTGGAGGCCGGGGACAGCGTCACCGGCGCGGCCCGGCGCAGCGGCCTGGGCAGCGACGAGTCACTGCGCCGCGCGTTCGCGCGCCACCTGGGCACCACACCCTCGGCCTACCGGGGCCGCTTCCACAGCACCGCCTGAACCGGCCCCGGGACAGCGCCCGCTACCCGTCCGCCTCCAGCAACTCCAGCGTGTAGCCGTCCAGGTCCCTGGCCAACCCCACCACCACGTTGCCCAGTGTCGGCTGAGGAGCGGGCTCCAGCACGACCGTGCCCCCGGCCTCCTCGATCCGCTCGGCCGCGGCCGCCGCGTCGTCCACATAGAAGACCAGCTTGACCGGGTTGCCCTCGTAGTCGACCTCACGGCCGTCGGTGTAGTGCATCAGCACCACCGACGCACCCCGCGACCCGTCGTCGAACCCGAGCACGATCTCGTCCATGAACCCGGGGATCTGGTAGGTCGTCAGCTCCCGCATCCCCAGCGCCTCCTGGTAGAACTCCGAGGAGCGCTCCAGGTCGCTCACCCCGATCCCCGCCGCGCTCATCGTGTCGGCCTGGACCGAGGGGGAGGGCGACGCCGACTCCGACACCTGCGCGGCGGACTCCTCCGGGGCACCGCCCTGCCCGCCGCAGGCCGCGACGCCCAGGGCCACAAGAGCCGCCCCCAGGGCGGACAGGGACACGCGGGCCGCGGCCCGGCCGGTGACGAACGCTGATGACGTCTGCATGATGGGGGCCTCCCACAACCGATCCGGAACCGGGACGAGCGTTCACCGTCGCACAACCGCCACCGGTACCCCCATCCCGGAAACGACCGGCGCCACCGGGGCGGCCCCGACCACTGGCCACCCCAGTGCCACCTCCCACTAGGACATACGCTCGATGACCATGGCCATGCCCTGGCCGCCGCCCACGCACATGGTCTCCAGACCGAACTGCTTGTCGTGGAAGCGCAGCGAGTTGATCAGGGTGGTGGTGATGCGCGCGCCGGTCATCCCGAAGGGGTGGCCGACCGCGATCGCACCGCCGTTGACGTTGAGCCTGTCCTCGTCCACCCCGAGCTCACGGGAGGCCGGAACGACCTGCGCCGCGTAGGCCTCGTTCATCTCCACCAGGTCGATGTCGCCGATACCCAGACCCGCGCGGGCCAGGGCCCGCCTGGAGGCCTCGACCGGGCCCAGGCCCATGATCTCCGGGCTCAGGGCGCTCACGCCGGTGGAGACGATGCGCGCCAGCGGGGTCAGACCGAGCTGCGCGGCCTTGGTGTCGCTCATCACCACCAGCGCCGCCGCCCCGTCGTTGAGCGGACAGCAGTTGCCCGCGGTCACCGTCCCGTCGGGGCGGAAGACCGGCTTGAGCTGGGCGACCTTCTCCAGGGTGGTGCCGGGGCGGGGGCCGTCGTCGGCGCTCACCACGGTGCCGTCGGGCAGCGTGACGGGGGTGATGTCGCGCTCCCAGAAGCCGTTGGCGATGGCCTTCTCCGCCAGGTTCTGCGAACGGACGCCGAAGGCGTCCTGCTCCTCACGCGTGGTCCCGGTCAACTGGGCGACGTTCTCCGCGGTCTGGCCCATGGCGATGTAGACGTCGGGCAGGTTCCCGGCCTCACGGGGGTCGGCCCAGGTCCGGCCGCCCTCAGCGAAGACGGCACTGCGGTCCTGGGCCTGGGCGAAGACGGGGTTGCGGGTGCCCGGCCAGCCGTCGGCGCTGCCCGAGGCGAACCGGCTCACCGCCTCCACACCCGCGGAGACGAACACCTCGCCCTCCCCGGCCCTGATGGCGTGCATCGCCATGCGGGTGGTCTGCAGGCTGGAGGAGCAGTACCGGTTGACGGTGGTGCCGGGAAGCCCGTCGAACCCGGCCAGCACCGCCACGGTGCGGGCGATGTTGAACCCCGACTCCCCGCCGGGCTGCCCGCAGCCCATGAGCAGGTCGTCGATCTCGGCCGGGTCCAGCTCCGGCACCTGGTCCAGGGCCGCGCGCAGCATCTGCACGGCCAGGTCGTCGGCGCGTATCTCCTTGAGCGAGCCCTTGACCGCGCGTCCGATCGGGGAACGGGCGGCGGCGACGATCACGGCTTCGGTCATCGGTTCTCTCCTTTGTGGATACCCCCGGCTTCAGCCGGGGAAGGAAACGCAGCTCCGGTCGATGCTGGAGTACAAGTGCGCCTGGTACGGGCGCGAACTCGTCGTGATCGACCGCTGGTCCCCCAGCAGCAGGCTGTGCGGGGCCTGCGGCACGGTCAGGCGAGGATGCCGCTGAACGTCCGCGAGTGGACGTGCGAGTGCGGTACCACGCATGACCGTGATGTGAACGCGGCACGCAACGTCCTGGCCGCCGGGCTGGCGGCGTCTGCCTGTGGAGACGGTGTGAGACCTCAACGGGAGTCCTCCCGGACGGGGCGGTCGTCGGTGAAGCAGGAACCCCAGCGGGCGACCGCTGGAATCCCCCGCTTTTAGGCGGGGGAGGAAGTCAAGGCGATACCTCTTTCTCGGTGTCAACGGAGGGGGACGTGTGCGCACGGGGTGCACGCACGAGTCTGAGCTGGGACGCCGAGGCCAGGTGGGTGCCGGCCTCGCTCCACACGTCGATGGCCTCGCTCACCCACCCGCCCGGGTCGACGGCCGTCGTGCGCGCGTCGACGAGCACCCAGTCGAACCGCGCATCCGGATCGGCCGTCACGTGCACGTTCAGCGAGACGGTGGGCACGGCCACCAGGTCGGTCAGCACCGCCGCGTAGGAGGGCGCCAGCGCGTCGACCAGGACGAGCAGCCGCTCGGCGGCGTCGGCCACCGGCTCGGTCAGCCGCACCCAGGCGCACAGCCGCGGCTCGGCGGCCCCGCTGTAGGGCAGGCCCTCGGTGGCCGGGAGGATCCGCATCCGGGTGGAGATCGGCACGAACTCCGGCGGCGGCCGGAACTCCCGCGCCCGCTCGCGCGGCACCAGGCCCGAGGGCATCGGCGGCACCAGCGCAGGGAACCCGCCGGCGGCACCGGAAGCGCCGAACACACCGTCGGCACTGACCACCGGCGCCGTACCCTCCCGCGCCCAGGCGTGGATGGCGGTCACCGTCGCCCCCGTTCTGGCCACCGACGGCTCAACCCGCACGGGGCCGCCCACGGGTGCGAGGAAACGCGTGTTCAGCGACACCAGGGAGCGCCCGGGAGGCGCCAGGGCGCGCATCCGCCGTGCCATCAGGGCGGCGGCCAGCCCTCCGTGGAGCCCGCCGAAGCCGTGGAAGTCCCGCAACCGCTCGGGGGCCAGAGCGGCGTGGTCGGCCAGCACCCCTTCCAAGGTCAGGCTCATGTCCGCACTCCTTCCGTTTCCGTGGCCGCGGGCCGGCGCACACCCAGCGCCACGCAACCCGAGGCCAGAGCCAGGCCGGCGATGATCCACCATCCCGCGCGGAAGGCCTCCGACTCGGGCCGTACCGCGTGTTCGCCGCCCAGGACGGCGACCAGGACCGCCACCCCCAGGGCCAGCCCGATCTGGCGGGAGGTGTTGAGCACCGAGGAGCCGGTCGCCGAGTGCTGTCGGGGCAGGCCCGCCGTCGCGGTGGCCAGCGCTGAGGGCAGGCACAAGCCGACCCCGGCACCGGTCAGCAGCATGCCGACCAGGACCCCGCCCACGTAGTCGGGTTCGGGCCGGGCGAAGAGCGCCCACCAGCACACCCCGGCGGCGAAGAGCACCGATCCGGCGGCGATGACCGGACCGGGCCCGATCCGTGCGGCCAGACGGCCCGAGAGCACCGACACCGGCGGGACCAGGAGCGGCCCGGGGGCGAGCGCGAGCCCGGCCCACAGCACCTCCCACTGCCAGACCTGCTGCAGCCACAGCACCGACGACAGCAGCATCGCGCCGAAGGCCGCGTTGAACAGCACGGTGTTGGCCGCCATCAGGGAGAAGTTCGGTGCGCCCAGCACGGCACGGTCCACGATCGGGGCCGGTGAGCGCAGCACGCTCAGGCACAGCAGCGCCGCACAGACCAGCGCCGCCGCCCCGAATCCGAGGGTCGGGCGCGCCGACCACCCCCAGTGCTGGCCCTCGACCAGTGCCGTCACCAGGAAGGAGACCGCTCCCGTCAGCAGCAGCGCCCCGACCGGGTCGGGGACGCGGCCGCGGTCGCCGGGCGGGTTGGGCAGGACCCGCACGCCCACGGCCACCGCGGCCAGGCCCAGCGGGACGTTGACCAGGAACACCCACCGCCAGCTCGCCTCGGCCAGCAGCGCCCCGGCCACCGGTCCGAGTGCGGCCCCCAGCCCGCTCAGGGCCACCCACAGGCGCACGGCGCCGGCGCGGCGCTCGGCGGGGGTCGCGGTGAGCACCAGTGCCAGTGAGGTGGGGACCATCAGGGCCGCCCCCGCCGCCTGCAGGACGCGGAAGGCGACCAGGAGGGCCAGGTCCGGGGCGGCCGCACACAGGGCCGAGCCTGCGACGAACACCGTCATCCCGGTCAGGAACACCGGCTTGTTGCCGTACCGGTCGCCCAGGCCTCCGGCCGGGACGAGCAGCGCCGCGAACGCGATCGTGTAGCCGTTGACGATCCATGACAGCTCGGACAGGCCGGGCACCGACAGGTCCGCGGCGATGTCGGGCAGGGCCACGTTGACGATGAACAGGTCCAGCGCCGCGAGTAGCACCCCCACCGCGACGACGGGCAGGACGGGCGGAGGGGCGGTGGGGGCACCGCGACCGCCACGAGTGAGTTGCTTCATGCAACTTAAACTAGAGATTAGAGTTTCTTCACGCAACCCACTAGGGTGGTGTCCGAGGACACACCCGGCACACACAGCGGCAACGAGAGAGGCGAGGACATGCGACGCGCCAGCTTCGCGGACATGAACTGCTCGATCGCCCAGGCCCTGGAGGTGATCGGCCCCTGGTGGACCCCGCTGATCATCCGGGACGCACTCATGGGCGTCACCCGCTTCGACCACTTCCAGTCGCGCCTGGGCATCGCCCGCAACGTCCTCACCCAGCGCCTGGACCACCTCGTCACCCACGGCGTCCTCGAAGCCGTCCCCTACCAGGACCGCCCCCCGCGCTACGACTACCGCCTCACCGACAAGGGCCGCGACCTGTGGACCGTGCTCACCGCACTGCGCCAATGGGGCGACACCTGGCTGGCCGACGAGGGCCCACCCGTGGAGGCCGTCCACCGCACCTGTGAGCACACCGCCCGCGCCCTGCCCGTGTGCTCGGCGTGCGGTCGGCCCCTGCACGGCCACGACCTGAGCCTGCGCCACGGCCCCGGGGCCCCCGACGGCGGCGTGCTCCCCGAATGAGGCCCCCGCGCCCGTGAAAGGCTCGGCGCGGGCACACGCGAACGGCGGATACCCCGATGGGACGCCCCGGCCGCGTCCGGTAGTGTGCCCACCTGGAACTACTCGTCAGTAACAAAAGGTTCTCACCCAGGAGGCCCCATGCCCACCCTCGACCGCGACGGCGACGTCCTCATCCTCGACCTCGGCGACGACGAGAACCGCTTTCACCCCGACTGGCTCACCGCCGTCAACACCCTCCTGGACGAGGTCGACCAAGCCGAAGGCCCCAAAGCCCTCGTCACCACAGCCACCGGAAAATTCTTCTCCAACGGTCTGGACCTGGACTGGCTCGGCACCCACCCCGACGCCCGCCCCGACTACATCGCCACCGTCCACGCCCTGTTCGCCCGACTGCTGTCGATGCCCCTGCCCACCGTCGCCGCCGTCCAGGGCCACGCCTTCGCCGCCGGAGCCATGCTCACCCTCTGCCACGACCTGCGCGTCATGCGCGCCGACCGCGGATTCTGGTGCCTGCCCGAAGCCGACATCCACATCCCCTTCACCCACGGCATGAGCGCCCTCATCCAGGCCCGCCTCACCCCCCAGGCCGCCCACGAGGCCATGACCACCGCCCGCCGCTACGGCGGAACCGACGCCCACACCGCCGCCATCGTCGACCACACCGCCACCGAAGGCGAGGTCCTGGCCACCGCCCTCGAACTCGCCCGCCCCCTGGCCGCCAAGGCCGGCCCCACCCTGGGCACCATCAAGACCCGCCTTTACCCCACCGCCCTGCGCCTGCTGCGCGACACCGACACCCCCCTGGACTGACCGGCACCGCCGTGTGCCCGCCCCGGGCACACGGCCACCGCCCCGAGACGGACCCCCTACCGCCAGCGCAAACGAGTGGTCCTGGCCGGAGCCATGGCCATACACCCCCCGCGTACTGCTCCTGGACGAACCCACCGCCGGACTCGACCCGCCCGAAACCCTCCAACCCCAGGGCACCACACCGGTCATGTCCACACGACGTGGACCTCGCCCACGGCTGGGCCGTCCACGCCCCGGTCACGGCCCCACCCACAGGCCGGGTCGCCGCCCCAGCGCGCACAGGGCGAAGCCCAGTCCCCGGGCGCCCCCGCATAGCCCAGGGGCGGCAGCGTGCGGGTCGCCACCGGGCCGGCGATCACCCGGGGCAGAACCAGGACCCGCCCCCCGCCGCGGGCAGTGCAGCCGACGCCGGCCTCCGCTCACCGGCCCAGCCTGCCACCTCGACCTCCGCCAGCGGCAGGCCACCGGGGCCGAGCCCGGAAGCCACCGCCAGACCGCCCGCCGCGTAGATCCGCTCCTGGACCTCATGGGATCCCAGCTCCGCCACAGCACCGGCGAACCGCTCCACCGGCACCGCATCCGACCAGGGTGCACGGCAACCGCCCCCGCAAGAAATAGGAAAACCGATAACGGACATGCGCGTGCGCATTGGCCCTCTCAGCGCCAAACCCCTAGGTTCGACACCGTCACCACTGATCAACACACGTGATGAAAACACACGTTCGATGACCTGCAAGGGTCCGAACCGAAAGGCGCACCACCCATGGCCCAGATCCTGTTCGTGATCACCGCCGCAGACCACTGGACCCTGGCCGACGGCACCGAACACCCCACCGGCTTCTGGGCAGAGGAGGTCGTCGCCCCCTACCGAGCCCTCACCGAAGCCGGACACGGCATCACCGTCGCCACACCCGGCGCAGCCCTGCCCACCGTCGACGAGGCGAGCCTGACCCCCCAGAGCACCGGCGGCCCCGACCGCGCCGCCGCGACGCGCAGCGCACTGGAGGCCATCACCGAACTCCGCCACCCGCTCCCCCTGGAGAAGGTCGACCCCGACGGCTTCGACGCCCTCTTCTACCCCGGCGGACACGGCCCCATGGAGGACCTGGCCACCGACCCCGCCTCCGGCGCCCTGCTCACCCGCGCCCTGGACGCGGGCACACCGCTGGCAGTGGTCTGCCACGGCCCCGCCGCCCTGCTCGCAGCCACCCGCCCCGACGGAACCAACGCCTTCGCCGGATACCGGGTGGCGGCCTTCACCAACACCGAGGAGACCCAGGCCGGGCTGGCCCAGGGCGCCCCCTGGCTGCTCCAGGACCGCCTGACCGAGGCCGGCCTACAGGTCCGGGAAGGCGAACCCTGGGCACCGAACGTGGTCGCCGACCGCACCCTGCTCACCGGACAGAACCCCGCCTCCTCGACCCCGCTGGCCGAAGAACTGCTCACACACCTGTCCTGAACCACGGCACTAGACTCCACCCCCATGGACACCAGGGAAACCGGAGGTCCGGCCACGCCCACGCGGCCGGACCTCAACCTGCTGCGCACCTTCCTGGCCGTCTACCGGTCGGGCTCCTTCACCGCGGCCGCCCAGACACTGGGCCTGTCCCAGCCCACGGTGACCGCCCAGATCCGCAACCTGGAACGCGATACCGGTCGCGAACTCTTCGAACGCCTGCCGCGCGGCGCCGCCCCCACACCCGTCGCCCACGACCTGGCCGGCCGCGTGTCCGCCCCCCTGGACGCCCTGGCCGCCGCCACCGGCCACGACCCCGAGAACCCGCCACCCGCCGCCCCGGTCCACCTGGCCGGGCCCGCCGAGTACCTGTGCACACGCGTAATGATGGCCCTGGCCCCCCTGACCGCCGCCGGCATCGACCTGCGCGTGAGCACCGGGCCCACCGGGACCCTGCTGGAGGAGCTGCGCGCGGGCCGCCACGATCTGGTCGTCTCCACCGCCCGCCCGCGCGGGCGCACCCTGTTGTGGACTCCGCTGGCCGACGAGGAGTTCGCGTTGGTGGCGGCCCCCGCCTGGGCCAACAAGGTGAGCGGACGCCTGGCTGAGGAGGGACCGGCGGCCCTGGAGGAGGTGCCGCTGATCGCCTACTCCGAGGAACTGCCGATCGTGGGCCGCTACTGGCGCCACGTCTTCGGCCGCCGCCCCACCCGCCGCCCCGCACTGGCCGTCGCCGACCTGCGGGGCGTCCTGACCGCCGTCACCGCCGGAGCGGGGGTGGCCGTCCTGCCCACCTACCTGTGCCGCGACGCACTGGACTCCGGGGACCTGGTGGTGCTGCACCCCACCGACGACCCGCCCATCAACACCGCCTACCTGGTCCAGCGCCCGGGCCAGGCCCACCACCCCCACGTGGCCCGGGTCCGCGACCACCTGCTGCGGCCCGGCCCGCACAAGTGCACCGGGCCGTGAGGGCCCGGAGGAAGAACACCAGGGGTCAGGCGACGCGTTCGGCCGCGGCCTCCTCCGCGCCGGTGCGCGCTCCGGGCAGGCCGCGCCAGAGCAGCAGGAATCCGAAGGCGACCTCGAAGAGCCCGCCGGGGACGGCGAGAACCACACCCGCCCCGGCCACGGCGAACTCCAGCACCGCACCGACGGCGAGCGCGGCGTACCCCGCCGCACCCCACCAGGCGAACCAGCGGGGCACCCGGCGCTGCGCGGCCAGCACCAGGAAGAACGGGACGCTGCCCGCACCGAGGGCGAACATGGCGATCCCGTAGGCGATGTCGTTGCCCGCCGCCTCCCCCGAGGCCAGGAACAGCACGCCCAGAGCGAGCAGGACCGCCTCCACGACCCTGACCGACAGGTAGGACCAGGCCACCCGGGGGGCCGAGCCGCGCAGGGCGCGGAAGAGCGCCGCCCCGATCAGGGCGACCGCGACGGAGTTGGCGAGCATCAGCCCGAGTCCGACAGGGCGGTCGGACAGCGCACCGCCGCCTCCGTAGAGGACGAACGCCGCCAGGAAGAGGGCTCCGGCCACGCGGCCGGTACTGCGAGGGGACATGCGCCACTCCAGACGTACTTAGTAAGCGTACTAAGTACGTTACGATGGGCGGCACCGTCCGTCAACAGCCCCCGAGGGAGAGGCCCATGCCCGGCACCGAGCAGGACACGAACCCCCGGCAGCCCCTGAACCGCGACCGGATCCTGGCCGCCGCCCTGGACCTGGCCGACACACAGGGCCTGGGAGCACTGACGATGCGCTCCCTGGCCCACGAACTGGGCGTCCGACCGATGTCGCTGTACCGCTACATCCACGACAAGGAGGACCTGCTGGACGGCATGGTCGACCTGGTCTTCAGCGAAATCGCGCTGCCCGACCCGCGCGGACCCTGGCGCGGCGAACTGCGCCGCCGCGCCGTCTCGGCCCGGCGGGTCCTGGCCCGCCACCCCTGGGCTCTGGCGCTGCTGGACACCCGCACCTCACCGGGACCGGCCACCCTGCGCCACCACGACGCCGTCCTCGGCCTGCTGATGAACGGCGGTTTCTCCCCGGAGATGACCGAACGCGCCTACACGATCGTCGACTCCTACGTCTACGGCTTCGTGATCCAGGACGCGGCGCTGTCCTTCGAGGACCCCGGCGGAGCCGCCGAAGCGGCACGATCGGCCCTGGCGGCGCTCGACCCGAAGGCGTACCCGCACCTGGCGGCGTTCGCAGCCGGACACCTGGTGCAGGAGGGCTACGCCTTCGCCGACCAGTTCGAACCCGGACTCGACCTGCTTCTGGACGCCATCGGGACACTGGCACAGCACTGACCGGGAACCCAGCCCCACGACCACCGGGGTGGCCTCAGGGACACCCTTGCTCCTGGGTTAGGTAGACTGACCTACCTAACTCATAGGGAGAGGCAGCCATGGCGGACACCGGGACACCCCGGCCCCGTACAGGATCAGCGCGCGCGAAAATCCTCGACGCCGCCGCACGGCTCTTCTACGCCCACGGCATGGCCGCCACGGGCATCGACACGGTCACCGCCGAAGCCGGTGTCGCCAAGATGAGCCTGTACAACAACTTCTCCTCCAAAGAGGAGCTCACCCTGGCCTACCTCCAGGAACGGCACCGCGCATGGCTCGACCTGTACCGGCACCGGCTGGAGGGGACCCGCACCCCCCGCCAACGGGTCCTGGCGGTGTTCGACGCCTACATCGACCACGCCTCGGCCGCCCACGAACACGGCTTCCGCGGGTGCGGGCTGCTCAACGCCGCAGCCGAACTCCCCGCCCGAGCCCCCGGCCGGGAACGGGTGCGCCAACACAAGGAACAGGTCGAGGCACTCCTGGCCGGGCACCTGGAGGAGATCACCACCCCCCAGACCGCGGCCCGCACCGCCCGGCACTGCTCGTTCCTGCTGGAGGGCGCCATGGCCCGCGCCGGACTGGAGGGCACCCCCGACCACCTGCTGCAGGCGCGCGCGATCGCCGCGTCCCTGGTGGACACTCTGTGAACCGCCCCCGGACACTGGGGATCGCCGCCATCACCGCCACCTCGCTGCTGTGGGGCACCACCGGCACCGCCGCCACCTTCGCCCCGCACGCCGGCCCCCTGGCCATCGGATCGGCAGCCCTGGGCATCGGCGGACTGCTCCAGGCACTGATCGCCCTGCCCTCGCTGGCCGCGGCCCTGTCCCGGCTGCGGCGGAACCTGCCCCCGGTGGCGGTGGGGGCCCTGGCCGTGGGGGTCTACCCCCTCGCGTTCTACGCATCGATGCACCTGGCCGGTGTAGCGGTGGGCACCGTTGTGTCCCTGGCCTCGGCGCCGCTGGCCTCGGGCCTGCTGGAACTGGCCGTCCAGCGCAGGCCGCCGAACCGGTGGTGGACCCTGGCCGCCACGCTGGGCACCGCCGGAGGCGCACTGCTGTGCGCCGCGACCATGGCGGGCCCGTCCGGAGCGCCCCCGCACACGGCGACCGGAATCGCGCTCGGGCTGGTGGCGGGCGCCGCCTACGCCACGTTCTCCTGGACGGCGCACAGCCTCATGGGGCGCGGCGTGGACCGCGCGGCGGCCATGGGCGCGGTCTTCGGAACCGGAGGAATCCTGCTGATGCCGGTACTCGCCCTCACCGGCGCGCCCCTGCTCGCCTCGGCGCAGGCCTTCACCGTGGCCGCCTACATGGCACTGGTGCCGATGTTCCTGGGCTACCTCCTCTTCGGGTTCGGGCTGGCGCGGGTCCCGGCGAGCACGGCCACGACGGTGACGCTGAGCGAACCGGCCCTCGCCGCGCTCCTGGCGGTCCTGGTCGTGGGAGAGAGCCTGAGCGCGGCGGGATGGCTGGGCCTGGGCCTGGTCGCGCTGGTACCGGCCCTGCTCGCCCTGGCACCGGACCGCGCGGCGGGTACACCCGTGCCCGCAGGCCGCGAAGCGGTGTGAACCCGGCGCGGCAAAAAGAGGGGAAAGCGCAAGCCCGGCCCCTCACCCGCGGGGACTCGGGTGAGGGGCCGGCGCCGCTTGGACCTGTCGGCGGCCGGCCGCGCCGCGCACCCACACCCGGAGGCAGCGGGGCCTGGCCCCTCCGGCACATACCCGGGGTCCGTGCACAGCGCCACGTGTTCTCCCAGGAACCAGCGGCGGCCGGCCGCCGAGGCCTCGGTGAGTCCTTCCAGGTGCACCGTCAGGTGGTCGGCGAGCGCTCCCCTGCCCGAGCCGGGCACCCAGGGTTCCAGCGGCCCCTCCCAGAGATCCCAGCAGGAGAACCGGTCCAGTAGGGCGTGGTGCTCGATCAGGCGGTACACCGACGGCGCGGTCTCCTGGAAGCGGGTGCCGTACCCGAAGGCGACACCGGCACGGCCGTCGGTGTGCAGCGCATAGGCCACGGGGGAGGAGACGCGCTCTCCGACGACGTCGAAGCACCAGCCCCTGCCCCGAGGCCACATCCTCTCCCCCAGGCTGAAGTCCCACCCGCGCACCACGACGCTGCCGTCCAGCGGGGACCGCAGGCGCACACCGTACCCGAGACCGCCGAAGCGGGCCGCGAACGCCTCCCTGCGGATCACCAGGTCCATCGGTGCCGACCCCATGCGGCCCGTAGGGGGTCGAGGAGGATCGCTACAGGATTTGGCGGTAACGCCGTGACCTCTGCTTCGGTTCGGTGACGGCGCGATTTTGAGCCCTTCTAGGGCCATACGTTCTGGCCCATGCCACATGAATTCCTCTCCGACGAGCAGATCGCTCGCTACACCCGCTTCCCCGACGAGGTGTCCGTCGGCGACCTCGAGCAGTTCTTCCGCCTGGACGCCAAGGCCCACAAGGCGGTCGCGACCAAGCGCAGCCCGGCGAACAAACTCGGGTGGGCCCTGCAATGGGGCACCGTGCGCATGCTCGGCGTGTTCCTGCCCGACAACCCCACCGGCGTCCCCGAAGGGGTCGTGCCGTTCGTCGCAGACCAGCTCGGCGTGGACCCCGCCTGCGTGGGCGAGTACCGCCGCCGGGAGAAGGCCGCCTACGAGCACTCCTGGGAGATCCGCGACACCTTCGACTACACCGACTTCAGCGAGGGTGAGGAGGGTCTGCGCGAGTACCTGGCCGCCCGGGTGTGGGCCACCGAGGAAGGACCGCGCACCCTGTTCGACCGGGCGATCGTGCACCTGGTGAACAAGAAGGTGCTGCTGCCGGAGATGACGGTGCTGTCCCGCGTGGTCACCAGTGTCCGCAGGAGTGAGAACGCCCGCCTGCACGCCTCCCTGCGCCAGCGCACCCCCGACACCGTCCGCTCGAGCATGACCGGCCTGCTCCAAGTGCCCGACGGGGCGCGGTTCTCCGAACTCAAGCGGCTGCGCACCGAACCCACCCGCGTCTCCAGCCAGTCGATGGTCGAAGCCCTGGACCGCACCTCCGAGATCGGCGGCCTGGGCGACACCCGCCTGTGGCGCACCAACACCCGCGCCAGCTACGGGCCCCTGGACTCCATGTCGCGGCACACCATCCACCTGGACAAGGTCCGCGCCCACTGGGAGGACATGCTCCGGGTCGCCGGATCGCTGACCACCGGGGCGGTGCGCGCCTACGACCTGGTGCGCATGATCTCCCGCGACGGCCGCCCCACCGGCCTGGGGGACGCCTTCGCCCACTACGGGCGCATCTTCAAGACGTTGCGCCTGCTCCAGTTCCTGCACGACGAGAGCTACCGGCGGATGATCACCGCCCAGCTCAACATCTCCGAGGGACGCCACCAGCTCGCCCGCAAGATCTGCTTCGGCAACCGCGGCGAGCTCAAGCAGCGCTACCGCGAAGGGCTCGAGGACCAGCTCGGCGCCCTGGGCCTGGCCCTGAACGCCATCGTGTGGTGGAACTCGCTGTACATCGACGCCGCCGTCACCCAGCTGCGGGCCGACGGGTTCCCGGCCACCGAGGAGATGTGCGCCCGCCTCTCCCCGCTGGGCTTCGACCACATCAACTTCCTGGGCTCCTATGCCTTCCCGCAGCCGGATGTGGACGGCGGGCTGCGTCCGCTGCGTGCCCCGGACGCAGCTGAGGAGTAAACCTGCTTGGGCGTGGGAGGGAGAGGCTCCTGTCGTATTGGCCAGGTCCCCCAAAATCTCGGGAAGTTTCGCGTCATAGATTCCGGCCGTTCCCCCTCCTGGAGAGTAGAACGGCTAGCCCAGCAGAGGGCTGGCCCCGGCCCTGGAAGGTCTGGTGCTCCGGCCCGTGGACACCTTCGTCTTGCTCCTGATCGCAACACTCTCTGGTGTTGCAGCACGCCTCGTCAACGCCTACGCGCAGTGGTTGGTGATCCGAGCTCGGATCGACTTCGCTCGCGCTGCCGCCCAGCTACCCAGGGACGCGCGGGTCGAGGTGCGCGACCCCAAGGGGACGACGTGGCGGATGAGCCGCAGCCGGTCCGGGAGGCGTTGATGAGCAAGATCTCCGATGACGGCGATCCGACTACGGAGCCGGTGAACGCACCATATCTCTGCTCTATCTGCAACACGTGGCATGAAAAAATCGAATTTATTCGTACTACCGAAACAGAGATTGAAGGGGTGTATCGGGAATACTATCGCCCGCTGTTGGCATTTGTTCGCGGCCGTGTGCGCCAGTACGGAATGCCTGATAGTGAGATCGACTGCGAGGGTGTCGTGCAAGATGCCTTCCTGGTAATGGTGAGAAGTTGGGATGATGCACTCGAGCCTCGTGGGTGGCTTTTCGCTGTGGCAAAAAACCTAATTCACAAGGAGTTGAAAAGCCCAAAAAGGGCACCACGCGACTGCGTCATCTATAGCTCAGATATCTCAGATCTAATGACTAAGGAAGAGCTTTGGTGGACTTCGGTGGTGCCTTCGCCAACCGTAGAGCAGGCATCTTCTGTCACCTGGGTCTTCGAGGTCATGGAGAAGCTACCCGAGTACCAGCGTGTGGCTACCTACCTGTTCCACGTCGTAGGGCTGAAGCATCGAGAGATCGTTGAGCTACTGGGGTGCAAACCTGCCGACATTGGGCAGCACATTCGCCGTGGAACAGAGAAGGTGCGCAAAGACCCGCATACCACGCCTGCTGCTGGAGCGCCTATTGAAAGGGCAACCAATAAGGAAGATACGATCAGCGATTCTCGTTCCGATCACACGCCCCAGCGGCGCCACTGGGGTGTTCCGGCGTATGTCGCAGAGATTGCACTCCTGGCTACGGCCATCGCCTATCTAGTGGACCCAGATATCGGAGGGGCAGCGCTGATCACAGGTGCCGTCATTGCCCTCGCGGCGCTCCTGGCTCGCATCACGCCCAAGCTGGCAGCGTGGTGGCCGTTGCGTCGGAAGAACGCTGCAAAACCGGCTCACCCGCCAAGCGAAGCTGAGCTGGAAACCCCGGGTCGGCAACACGAAGATATCCCCGAAGACCCGGCATCGACTGTCTTCGTTGGCCAGGATCGGACGACTTCTCCGGTTGAGGAGACCAGGGACGCCGACACAGCGAACTGATGCTCTCTAGCTGGTTCCTGAAGACCCGAACGTCAGGAACCAGTCTCCTCTGCGCCGTCTGGGGCCAGGGCACGGTAGACCGAGGCCACCGAGGGATGTCGGCCGGCGTTCTTGCCGGTCTTGATGGTCAGCTTCCTCGCGATCTCGGGGACGGGCACCCCCTTGTCCCTCAGGGCGCGGGCGAAGACGAGCATGTCGTCGTCGAAGACCTTGGGGCGGCCGCCGTGGTTGCCCTTGGCTGCGGCAGCGACCTGCCCCTCCAGGGTCTTCTCGCGGATGTAGTTGCGGTCGAGCTGGGCGGCCACGGGGCTTGAGCAGCAACCGAACGGTCAGTGGCGTTAGCGGATCGCGGAGGGCGGATGTACCGCCACCCGGCGTTCCGATGCGGGCGGCACCGGCACATCCCGAGAACGTGTAACGGTTCGGCCGACCCGGGTCGTCCAACGGTCGTTTGGCCCTACTTTGTCGCCTATGCCAGTGGAGTTCCTGACCGATGAAGAGGCGGCCGCCTACGGCCGGTACACCGGCCCGCCGGAGCGGGCGGACCTGGAACGAGTCTTCTTCCTCGACGACGAGGACCGGGTGCAGGTCGCGCAGCGGCGCGGCCAGCGCATGAAGCTCGGGTTCGCCCTCCAGCTCGTGACGGTCCGGTGGCTGGGGACATTCCTGGAGGATCCGCTGGACGTGCCGGGCGCGGTACTGGAGTTCGTCGCCGACCAGCTGGACATCGAAGACCCCTCCCAGGTGAAGCGGTACACCGAGCGGCGGGAGACGCCGTTCGACCACCAGCGCGACATCCGGCGGGCCTACGGATGGAGCGACTTCGCCTCGGCGGAGGGCGAGTTCGCGGCGTGGGTGGCGGCCAGGTCGTGGACGTCGGGCGACGGCCCCAAGGCGATCTTCACCGACGGGGTGGGATGGCTGCGGGAGCGTAAGGTGCTGCTGCCAGGCGTGACGACGCTGGCCCGGCGGGTGGCCAAGGTCCGCGACGACACGACCAAGCGGCTGTGGGGCGAATTGGAGGGGCTGCTGACCCTCGGTCAACGCCACGTGCTGGATCAGCTGCTGGAGGTCCCGGTCGCATCGCGGGTGTCGGACCTGGAGCGGTGGCGCAAGGGCGTGGCGCCGCGCGCGTCGGGCCCCACGATCATCAAGGCGCTGGACCAGGTGGCCGAGATCGAGGGGTTGGCGCTGGCGGACCTGGGGGCCGAGGCGCGGGTACCGCCGCGCCGGCTGGGCGAGCTCGCCAAGTACGGGATGCGGGCCGACGCCTCGGCGCTGCGCCGCCATAGCGACGGCCGCCGACTGGCGACGCTGCTGGCCACGGTCCGGCACCTGGAGGGCAAGTCGGTCGACGACACCTTGGAGCTGCTCGATCTGCTGATGACGACCGAGCTGGTGAACAAGGCGCGCAACACCTCCGACAAGGAGAAGGTCCGCAAGCACCCGAAGCTGGCCAGGTCCGCGGCCCGGCTTGCGGTCGCGGTGCAGGCCCTGTTCGCCTCCGACGCCTGGGGCGGCCCCGACGGGCAGGTGCAAGTCGACCAGGTGTGGGAGGCCATCGAGGAGGTCACCTCCCGCACCGAGCTGCGCGCCGCGCTGGCCCTGGTGAACGAGAACGCGGGGCCGGCCGATGCCGCCGAACCCGATGACTGGCGTTCGGAGCTGGTGGGCCGCTACACGACGGTGTCGGGGTTCTTGAAGGTGTTGCCGCAGGTGATCGCCTTCGGCGCGAACGCCGAGGGCACCCCGGTGCTGGAGGCTATGGAGGCGCTGCCGGATGTGCTGGCCCACCGCAGCCGCCTTGCCGCCCCGCTGATCCCGGGCCGCCTCATCGACGCCCGTGTGGTGAACGGCCCGTGGAAGCGGCTGGTGTTCGGGCACCCGGTCCGCGAGGATGGTGCGGTGAACCGGCACGCCTACGCCTTCTGCGTGCTGGAGCGGTTCTGGCGCCACCTGAAGCGCCGTGAGATCTACGCCGGGGCCTCCACCCGGTGGCGCAACCCCCAGGCCGAACTGCTGGAGGGCGCCCAGTGGGAGGCGATCCGCCCCGACGCCCTCACCTCGCTCAGCCTCCCGTCGAGCCCGGATGAGCTGCTGACCGAGCACTCCCGCACCCTGGATGCCGCGCTGCGCGAGGTCGGCGGGCGGTTGATCGCCAACCCCGACGCCCGTGTGGACGAGGCGGGCAGGATCCACCTGAGCGGGGTCAAGGCCGTCGAGGAGCCGCCGTCCCTGGTGGACCTGCGCTCGCGCACCACGGCGATGCTGCCGCGCGTGGAGCTTCCCGAGGTGATCTTGGAGGTCATGTCGTGGGTGCCGGAGCTGGCCGAGGCGTTCACCGCGGTGTCCGGTGGCCGGTCCCGGCTCGCAGATCTTCCGGTCTCGATCGCGGCCTGCCTGACGGCCCACTCGCTCAACGTCGGCTACCGGCCGATCGCCAAGAGGGGCATCGAGGCGCTGGAGCGCTCACGGCTCTCGCACGTCTACCAGAACTACTTCCGGCCCGAGACCCTCGCTCCGGCGAACGCGCCGCTGGTCGGCAGGCAGTCCGGTGTGGCGCTGGCTCAGGCGTGGGGCGGTGGCATGGTCGCCGCGGTCGACGGGATGCGGTTCGTCGTCCCGGTCCCGGCCGCCTTCGCCCGCCCCAACCGCAAGTACTTCGGATCCAAGCGCGGTATGACCTGGCTGAACGCCATGAACGACCGCGGCATGGGGCGCGGCGCCAAGGTGGTGTCGGGCACGATCCGCGACTCCCTGCACATGGTCGACGTCATCTTCGGCCTGGACGGCGGCGAACTCCCCGAGATCGTGGTGTCCGACACCGGCTCCTACAGCGACCTGGTGTTCGGCCTGCTGGAGCTGCTGGGCATCTCCTACCGGCCGGCGCTGGCGGACCTGCCCGACCAGAAGGGGTGGCGGATCAGCGCTTCGGCCGACTACGGGCCCCTGGACACCTTCGCCCGGGGCAAGGTCGACCTGCGCAAGATCCGCCGCAACTGGGAGGACATCCTGCGCGTGGTCGCCTCGATCTACACCGGCACCGTGCGGGCCTACGACGTGGTCACCATGCTCCAGCGCGACGGTCACCCCACCGCCCTGGGCGAGGCGATCGCCTCCTACGGCCGGATCTTCAAGACCCTGCACATCCTGTCCTACATCGACGTGGACGAGACCTACCGCCGCGACATCAAGCACATCCGCAACCTCCAGGAGAACCGCCACTCCCTGGCCCGCAAGATCTGCCACGGCAAGAAGGGCGAGCTCTACCACCGCTACGAGCGCGGCCTGGAGAACCAGCTCGGTGCGCTCGGCCTCGTCCTGAACTGCGTCACCCTCTGGACGACCGTCTACCTCGACGCCGCCGTGAGCCGGCTCAGGGCCCAGGGCTACCCGGTACGGGAGGAAGACCTGGCCCGGCTGTCCCCGTTCGTCCACTCCCACCTGGGCGTGCACGGCACCTACACCTTCGCCTTGCCCGAGCTGGCCCCCGGGACCATCCGCGAGCTGCGCGACCCCGACACCGCCCAGGATGACGACGAGATCTGACCCGCCGCGCCGACGGCGGCGCCGCCCGGACGTTCATCAACCGGCCGTTACGTGAACGCCCGCAGGGCCGTGCCCGGGTGTCCCGCCGTGTCCGGTTCGAGCGTTCATTTCTGGTTCGATGATGCGGCTTCAGCGGCTCGGCCGCCAGCGAACCGGTGAATTGACTGGAAAGGGACTAAGGAACTTTTCTTCTTCCGCGGGGGGGAAGTATCCCTGGCGTTTATGAGAGACAGCAGACAGATCACCTGGGAAGGGTTCTTCAACACCCGTGACCTCGGTGACCTTCCTACCCGCCACGGCCGAACCACCCGTCCTGGGGCCTTCATCAGATCCGCTGATCTGCGTTTTGTCACCGTCGAAGGGTGGCGGTCCGCCTACGACGCCGGTGTGCGCACCGTCGTGGACCTGCGCAACCCGGACGAGGTCCGCCCGGCCCCGGGCGAAGGCCTCACAAGCCAAGGCGGGTCCGCCGCGTTCCCCGCAGAATCGGCCCAGACGCCCCTCCCACCTGGGATGAGGCGTCTGGAGGTGCCCTTGGACGATGTCGAGGACGTCGAGTTCTGGAAGGACATCAACCGCAGGCGGCTGAACGGGATCCCGCTTTACTTCCGGCCCTTTCTCGACCGCAAAGCCGAACGATGCGCCGCGGCGATCACCGCTCTGGCACGGTCGGGGCCCGGCGGGGTCCTGTTCCACTGCGGAGCCGGGCGCGACCGCACCGGCTTGGTCACCCTGTTGCTGCTCGCCTTGGCCGAGGTCGAGGCCGGTGCGATAGCCGATGACTACGAACTCTCCACCACCGCACTCGTGCCTCTCTTCGCTGCGATGGGGAAGGAGGACCAAGGGCCGGTGATCGAGTCTTTGCTGGCCGAACGCGGACTGACGTTACGCGGCAGCGTCCTCGACGTCCTCAAGGATCTGGACGCACAGACCTACCTCCTGGAAGCGGGAGTCACCGAGGAAGACCTGGCCCGAGTCAGGGTTCGGCTCCTGGACTGATCGGACCTTTCAAAAAACCATCGTTTTCTGAAGGCCTCGGCGGACGGGCTCCGGGCCCCGCCCGGAGCCTTCAAGAACCCCTTCAGGAACCGGTGATGTTCAAGAACCCCCACCAGCCGTTTTCTGAGAGGATCGGGGACATGAACACGTTCCCGGACCCGTTCGCGGCCGAACCGATCGTGCTCACCGAGATCCGCATCGGCTACGCCCGCATCTCCACCCGTGAGCAGAAGCTCGACCGCCAGATGGACGCGCTCACCGCGGCCGGGTGCCGCAGGATCTTCTCCGACACCAAGTCGGGGCGCACTGACGAGCGCCCCGAGCTGAAGGCGTGCCACGCCTTCCTCCACCCCGGCGACACCCTCGTCG